>CAXBHV010000053.1:0-13380 GCA_963974855.1 uncultured Rhodopirellula sp.
CGCGACTCGTACAAACTCGATTTGAAGTTGCCTGATGGTGCTCAGATTGAGCTCTTCTCATTCCCAGATGCTCCCACGCGGCCGAGCTACCCTGAGGCTCAAGGATTGCGTCACCTTGCGTTTGCCGTCGCTTCGATCGAAAAATTCACCGACCATTTGCAGTCGCACGATATCCAAGCGGAAGCGGTCCGCATTGATGAGTTTACGGGCAAGAAGTTCACCTTTTTCCAAGATCCCGACGGCTTGCCGCTAGAGCTCTACGAAGTCTAACGCGACCGGCCGAATCGCGGTGGTGAACGAGATCGTGCGGTTCTCCGTCGCTGTCGTTCGGAAAATTATTACAAAGGTGACTTGCCGGGACGCTATCGTCTTCTAGCGAGCCCACTGCGTTCAATGTGCTCGAAAAGCTCGACTCTAGCAGCTCACCTCTCGTAGTAGACTCTCAGATGCGAATCGCCGTTGTCGGATCAGGAATCAGCGGAAATCTTGCTGCTCGTATTTTGTCGGCAGAGCATCATGTGGATGTCTACGAAGCGTTGTCGCATGTCGGAGGCCATGCTCACACGGTCGATGTTCATGCGTATGGTCGTGATGTGGCAGCCGATGTCGCCTTCATGGTACTGAATCGTCGTACCTACCCTAATTTCTGCCGCATGTTGCAGTTATTGGGGGTCCAGACGCAAGCGAGCGACATGAGTTTAAGTGTGCGTTGCCAGCGGACAGGATTGGAATACCAAGGTAGTTCACTAAACGGTATTTTCGCTCAGCGCCGCAATCTGCTGCGTCGCTCGTTCTACAGGATGTTGATCGACATCGTACGTTTTAACCGCCATGCGATCGAGTTCTGTGATCATGGTGATGATCAACAGCCTCTTGGACAGTTTTTGAACGATGTCGGTCTGGGTACGGAGTTCCGCAGCCATTATTTGATCCCGATGTCCGCAGCGATTTGGTCCGCCGATCCAGCTTGTCTGGACGACATTCCCGCAAAATTCATACTCGGCTTTTTTCGCAATCATGGACTGTTGCAATTCAATGACCGCCCGCAATGGTTGACGGTAGCACGGCGGTCGCGGAATTACGTGACCGAATTGATGCGACCGATTCGTCACCGCGTCTTTTTGAATTCATCGATTTCCGGCGTCCGGCGAATTGCTGCAGGTGTGCGATTGAACTTTGCCAATCGAGAGTCCGCTTGCTATGACCACGTCGTCATGGCAACTCACGCGGATCAAACACTTGCGATCTTGGCCGACGTGACTCAGGCGGAACGCGACATACTGAGCGGATTTCGATATCAACCCAATGCTGCCGTACTGCACACGGACGAGTCGGCATTACCGATCCGGCGGCATGCGTGGGCGAGTTGGAACTACCACATTCCAGAACAACAAACAAACCAAGCGAGCGTCACTTACGACTTGAATCGACTGCAAAGTCTTGGTCTGCCAGGGCCGCTTCTTTTGACTTTAAACCCGACCTTCGAAATCGAGCCACAAAAGGTGGTGCAACGGTTTGATTTCCAACACCCTGAATTCTCAACGGATTCGGTTCACGCTCAACATCGATTTGATCAGATTAACGGACGCGATCGGATCAGTTTCTGTGGAGCGTATTGGGGGTACGGATTTCACGAAGACGGTGTGAACAGTGCCTTGGCGGTGACGCGTCCGTTTGGGCTGGACTTGGACGTACTGTCGCAATCGGCTGAGAGGCCCAGTCATCTCGTTCCCGTTTTTTCAGGAGCATGAGCGTGATGATGAGTTGTCTGTATCGCGGTCAGATCCTACATCGCCGTCTTTCACCCAAACATGAATTTCAATATGCCAGCTCGTGGGCCTACCTCGATTTGGCCGAGGTGGAAACACTCGTGCGTTCAAAATGGTGTTTGAGCAACAAGCGATTTGCACCCGCAGCGTATCGCCGAGTGGACCACTTTGGCGACCCAAACGAGTCGATGCAGGAATCGGTTCGCCGATTTGTCCAACAAAAAACAGGACTCGAGTTCAATGGTCCGATTCGCCTGCTGACTCAATTACGTCACTTCGGTGTCTACTTCAGCCCAATCAATGTGTTTTATTGCTTTGGTGAACAAGGCGAGTTGGTTTGTCTGGTTGCCGAAGTTAGCAATACACCGTGGAACGAGCGTCATTGTTATGTGCTGTGGGAAGGCAATCGGCTGGCAAATTCTCGGCTAGCAAAAACATCGAGTTGTTATTCCCACCCCAAAGAGTTTCATGTCTCTCCGTTTATGGGAATGGATTCACAGTACCAGTGGCGGGTTCAGGTGCCGGGTGAAACGTTGGATTTGTCGTTGGGATGTGATCGTGAGGGAGATCGCATCTTTCAAGCCAACATGCACTTGAAACGGTTTCCGATCAGCGATGCTCAACTAGTTCGCAGCATGCTGCGTCGTCCCGTTGCCGCCGTGCACGTCGTCGGTGCGATCTACTATCAAGCTTTTCAACTTTGGATGAAAAAATGTCCGTTCTATCCCCACCCCCGCAAATCACTGACGCGCAGCCGAAGGAGTCCGAGTTGGTCGAGCAGGACTAGCGGCGACTGCACTGCGTCATGCGGTGTTTGCCAAGTTGGGCGGTATCGTTGGCGGATCGATCACGGTCGTCGATGGGCATATCCGAAAAACGTTTGGTGATAAATCCGCAGATTTACGCGCAGTGGTTAAGGTGCAAGATCATCGGTTCTATCGCGCCGTTGCGATGCGGGGCAGCATCGGAGCGGGCGAAGCGTATCGCGATGGTTGGTGGTCGTGCGATGATTTGGTGGCATTGATCCAGATCTTTGCAAGAAACATGCAAGCGTCGTCGGAACTTGGCGGGTACTGGAGTTCGCTAGTCGATTTCGGCCGCAAAATCACCCACCGGTTTAACCGCAACACGCGATCGGGAAGCCGCCGTAACATCGCCGCCCATTACGATTTGAGTAATCAGTTTTATCAGTTGTTTCTCGATCCAACGATGACTTATTCAAGCGGTGTGTTCGCGGATGAAAACAGTTCGATGGAGGAAGCGTCGATCGAAAAGTACGATCGCATGTGTCGCAAACTACGGTTGTTACCCAGCGACCATGTATTAGAAATCGGGACGGGATGGGGAGGATTTGCCGAGCATGCCGTCAAACACTATGGATGTCGTGTGACGACGACAACGCTTTCGCAAGCGCAGCATGATTACGCACAGCAGCGATTCCAGGCCGCCGGGATCAACGATCGTGTGACGCTGTTGCTTTCGGATTACCGTGAGCTCACAGGTCAGTTCGATAAGCTAGCCTCGATCGAGATGGTCGAAGCCGTCGGTCACGAGTACCTCAACACGTTCTTTGCAAAGTGTTCCAGTTTGTTGAAGGCGGACGGGTTGTTTGCCTTTCAAGCGATCACGATGCCCGATCAACGCTACGAACAATACCTCCGCTCGGTCGACTTTATTCAAAAGTACATCTTTCCCGGCGGTTGCTTGCCGTCGCTCGGTGCGATGACTCGCAGCGTAGGTCGGGTCACGGATTTTCAGTTCGCTCATATCGAAGACTTCGCCGAACACTATGCACGTACGCTCGACCATTGGCGAACGCGATTTCACGCGAACGCGGATGCAATTGCCAATCTTGGTATGACTGAATCCTTTTTGCGATTATGGGATTATTACCTCTGTTATTGCGAAGGGGCGTTTCGCGAAAAACAGATCGGGGTGTGTCAGGTGTTGCTGCAGAAGCCTCGTAATCGCCAGCCTCCTTTGTTTCCATCGTTAGGTTGATCTGATGAAGCTTTTCCTAGCGTCGTTGTGCGTGGTTGTGATCATTTGTATGGCGTGGATCACCATCGCCGCATCGCTTGACCGCAGTGTGCTGAACGGTGGACGTGAGCTTTGGAATGACCTCTGGTTTCGCGCCACGTTGATGGACGCTTACTTTGCGTTTCTGACATTTTTTGTTTGGGTTGCCTACAAAGAACAAACGGTAACGGCCCGCGCCGGATGGCTTGTCGCGATCATGCTGCTGGGCAACTTTGCAATGTCCGGCTACGTGTTGTGGAAGTTGTTCAAGATGAAAGATTTCTCGTGGCCGACATTATTGCTTCGCCAAGACTCCGCAGACTGATTCCCTTCGAGGTTATTTTAAAAATACAATGTCACTCATTCAACTCGCTGAAAAACGTTGGTTACCCGACCCTGTGATTCGCTACGGAATGCGGCGGTTGTTACGCGATCGTTTGACACAGGAAACGCGTTTGGCGGGTGCGGATTTTGATGATGCGATTGATCGGTTTGCCCAACGCCAACGTCAGAGCGTGATCACGATCGAAACCCATCGTGCGAACGAACAACATTACGAGGTGCCCGCTGCGTTCTTCGAATGGGTGCTGGGGGCTCGGCTGAAATACAGTTGCGGTTGGTGGGCGGATGCCACCACGACGCTGGACGAATCCGAAGAAGCGATGTTGCGGTTGACGTGTCAAAGAGCAGGGATCCAGGATGGGATGCACATCTTGGATCTCGGCTGTGGCTGGGGATCGTTGTCACTATGGATCGCCGAAATGTATCCCCATTGCCAAATCACATCGCTTTCCAATTCGGCGAGTCAAAAAATATTCATTGAGCAGAAATGTGCCCAGCGTGGTTTGCAAAACGTCAACGTGATCACCGCAGATGTTGGCACGTTTGATACGCCGCAGAAGTTTGACCGCGTTGTCTCGGTGGAGATGTTCGAGCATGTGCGAAATCACGAAGCTCTTTTATCGCGGATTGCGAAATGGTTGAAACCTGAGGGCAAATTGTTTGTTCATATTTTTTGTCACCGCAATCTCGCCTACACCTTTGAGACCGAGGGTGATGAAAATTGGATGGGGCGTCATTTCTTTTCTGGTGGCATTATGCCCGCCGAAGACCTGTTCCTCCGCTATCAACGCGACTTGGCGGTCAAGCACCAGTGGTGGATTCGTGGCACTCACTATGCGCGAACGTGTGAAGAGTGGCTTAGTCGTTTGGACGCACGCGAGGCCGAGGTGCTGCGAGTGTTGTCACAGTCCGCGGGTAAGGAGTCGCCCCGCATCTTGGTACAACGTTGGAGAATGTTCTTCATGGCGTGTGCCGAGCTATTTAAATTTGACAATGGCGATCAGTGGGGCGTCGGGCACTACTTGTTCGAGATCAATGATTTGACGGCGGGGGCCTGATGAGTACTTCGCTTATTTTATTGTTCAACGCTGGGGTGATCGCGATAGCAATGCTGCTGCTGTGGGGCATCAGCCTGCGTTTGCGTGACGCCAGTATCGTCGACATCTTTTGGGGCGTCGGGTTTGTCTTAGTGGCTTGGGTGACGTTTGTGGTCACCGAAACGGATTGGCGATCGATGCTGCTTGCGATACTGACCACGATTTGGGGGCTTCGATTGGCGATCTATCTCGCCTGGCGAAATCACGGTAAAGACGAGGACGCTCGCTACCAAGCAATGCGCGAGCACCGTGGCGACAGCTTTTGGTGGATCAGTTTGTTCACGGTGTTTGGATTGCAAGGTGCCGTGATGTGGCTGATTTCATTGCCGGTTCAAATCGGGCAAACCGTCGCTTCACCGATGAATGGCTTGAATTATTTGGGTATCGCGGTTTGGATGATCGGCTTCTTTTTTGAAACGGTCGGCGATTTTCAATTGGCACGCTTCAAAGCAACCAAGTCTGAATCAGACAAGGTCATGGATCAAGGTCTTTGGCGATACACGCGGCACCCCAATTATTTTGGCAATGCCTTGATTTGGTGGGGGCTGTTTCTGGTGGCGGTAACGCCATCGACGCTCTGGTTGGCGATCAGTCCGATCGTGATGACCTTTCTGCTGCTGAAAGTCTCGGGCGTCGCGCTTTTAGAACGTAGTCTCGCAGGAATATCGTGACTATATCCAACGTACAAGTGCGTTTATTCCTTGGCCGCCCCAAAACGATCTTCAGCATCGCGAGTCGCCGTAGAGTCACCAGCCTCGCGTGCCCTGGCCGCCTTTGAAGGGACCGACGATGTCTTTGGTGATCCATCCTCCGTAAAAATCACCTTCCTGAGAGACAACCCGTTCCCCGTCGACAAAGCATCGATCCATCTTACTTGGATAGAAAGCCAGATGACCAGCGATTGCCCCAAATCTGCGGGTCGGACGTTTGTAACACCATGCTGCATTTTCAATCGTACGGTTCCCAAGCTTCAGTGAATAATAGGTCGCTTGTCCTTTCCATTCGCAAAACGATCCATGCTGTGATTCGTGAAGCAAATCCATGCGTATCGTTTTAGGGTCAAAATAGTAGACCGGTGGATGGCTGGTTTCCAAGACACGAAAATAATTTTCAGAGGCAAGGATCACGGTACCGCTGACCACGATTTGGATGTTCTTTGTACAAGGTTCAAGACGAGGTGGGCGCGGGTAATCCCACACTGATTCTTGTCCTGGGCCGGGTTCGATTCGCTGGTGTTGCATGCGATTGCCTTTAAATTTCCAAAGGACCGTTCATGAGTTCGGTTCTCTGCTATTAAAGCAAGCTGGCAAGGGGATCGAGCCTGACGTGCAGCGACGTTATGCAAAATGGCCGTGCTTGTTAGAGCCAGCCGACTCGACGAAACCATCGATACAGCAATACGCACGCCAATGACATCACGACAAGGATGAAGGGATAACCCCACGTCCATTCCGTTTCAGGCATGTGTTTGAAATTCATCCCGTACAATCCCGCGATCATCGTCGGTACGGCTAGGATCGCTGCCCAAGCCGCCAGTCGTTTCATGTCATCGTTTTGGGTGACCGAAATCAACGCCAGATTACTCTCGAGTGCCGTGTGCGAAAGTTGTTGCAGATTATCAATCAACTCGGCAATGCGGCTGACGTGATCGTTTACATCTTGAAAGTAAGGTCGCGTGTCGGCAGGGATCAGTTCAGAATCCATCCGAGTCAGATGGGCCGACACATCGATCAGAGGGGTAACCGCTTGTTTCAGCGTCAACAGATCACGGCGTAGATGATAGATCCGAGACGTGACGCTACGTACAAATTTTCCGCTGAAAATGTTGTCCTCCAGATCATCAAGCTCGGCTTCCAACGCATCGATTACCGGGAAATACTGGTCAACAATAAAGTCCATTAAGGCGTGTAATACAAACCCTTCGCCTTTGGCCAACAAGTTCGGTGTCGATTCGCAGCGGGTCCGCAGTCCCACGTGAGACGTCAACGATCCGTGCCGAATAGTGATGATGTAACGGGGGCCTAGAAACACGTGGGTTTCACCAAATTCGATTCGATGCTCACCATCCTCACAGAGTTTGGCAGTACGAATAACGACAAACATTGAATCGTCGTAGACTTCTAACTTCGGCCGTTGGTGAGCCGAATGAGCGTCCTCGATCGCCAAGTCGTGCAGTCCAAACGCATTTTGAATATGCGACAAAACCTGTTCGGTCGGTTCGTATAGTCCGACCCAAATGAAGCGATCCGAATGCACCCAAGCATCACCCAAGTCGGCAAGAGGAACGTCCGCCACTCGCACCCCTTTGTGGTATGCAGCAGAGTTGATCACACATCGCCGCGGTGTCGTCGGAGATGGATCCGTGTTCTCAATTGTCAAAGCAATTTTCCTGTACGGTCGGGGAATTCGCTATCGCTTCATTTTGCATAGGGCGGCGGGCGACTAGCGGAAGTTCATCATTGTCAATTGCTTTGCCATGACGAGAGTCAGAAAACGATAGGAGGATCATTACGGTGAACACCGCGTTGGCGACATCGTCATAGCATATTAGGTTCGTCGAGTTAACTTGTTCGCATATGCGAAAAAAAATCTCGTGTTTGGTTCTAGTTTGTCACAGCATTGCGAGCCAAAATCGGAATGACAACCAGACTTCAACAGCGAGAACAATGAGTCTGTGATCATGATTCTCATATCCCGGTAGTTCGACTGTCCTGTTTTTATATTTTCTCCGTATTTTTGAGCCGACAGCGCTAGCCGCGGGCCTCAATTTTCAACGTTTTACCGAGTGGCGCCCCCACGCTAGCGAGTTCGGCTCACAAAAAGGGACAGTCGCGGTAGCAAAAGATCTCTCTACTGCAAACCATGGTCACAATCGACTACCTCGTTCTGCTGTTCTATCTCGCTGGCATTTTTGCCGTCGGCTGTTTGTTCGCGTTCAAAAACAAGAGCAGTAGCGACATGTTCGCTGCGGGCGGGCAATCGCCTTGGTGGGCCAGCGGTTTGAGTGCGTTCATGACGATGTTCTCCGCCAACACATTTGTGGTATGGGGCGGGATCGCGTATCGACAAGGCATGGTCGCGGTGCTGATCAATTTGATGTACGGCTTTGCTGCGATGCTGGTGGGTTATTTCGTCGCCGGTCGCTGGAAACGGATCGGAGTGCAAACGCCCGCCGAATACGTGCAACTGCGTTTCGGTAACAAAGTCCTGCATTTCTATACGTGGTTTATGACGGTGTTTCGCATGATCACGACCGCCGGGGCGCTGTACGCGCTGGGCCGGATCTTGGTCAGTCTGATGCCGCTCGGCGAAGGCAACCCGCTGCGTGACCCCGCCACCGGCAACATGTCACTGTTTTGGGGCATCGCGATCTTCAGCAGCATCGTCGTGATCTATACGATGATCGGCGGGCTGTGGGCGGTGCTGATGACGGACGTTTTGCAGTTCATCATCCTGAATCTCGCGGTCCTGTTTGTGATCCCGTTGGCGTTAGCAAAAGTCGGCGGCGTCGCTGCGTTCATCGAAGCTGCCGCAGTCACTGAGTCGCTGCAAATCAAAGCTGGCGAAGTCGTCGCGGATGGTCATTTGTTGGATGCCATCTCGGGTGATTACACTTGGTTCTTTCTGGTCGGTTGGTGCGCCATCCACTTTTTTATGATCGGTGCCGAATGGGCGTTTGTGCAGCGATTTATCTGTGTGCCGAACGAGCGGGCGGCGCGGATGAGTACCTATCTGTTTGGGACGTTGTATTTGATAAGCCCGATGTTGTGGTTGCTGCCGCCATTGATTTGGCGAGTGCACACGCCGATTCCCGCGGGTGCCAGCGAGGAAGTGGTTCTGCTGCTCAGCGAGACTGCCTATATCGACGCCTGCCGATCGGTGCTGCCCGTGGGGATGGTCGGGCTGATGATTGCTGCGATGTTTTCGGCGACGGCCAGCATGGTCAGTTCTCAATTGAACGTGTTTTCAGGCGTGATGACGCACGACATTTATCGCCCGTTGGCCAAGGTGGGCGAAGAGGATCCGAAATTGGTTTGGGTCGGCCGCTTGTTGACGCTGCTACTGGGTGCTCTGCTGATTGGGATCGCGTTGTCCTACCAAAAGCTCGGTGGTGCAGAGAAAGTCATCGTCAATATCACCGAGATGGTGGTGGTGGCATTATTCGCACCGACGCTGTGGTCGCTGTTCAGTCGCAACATGACGAGTGTGGCGGTGTGGGTGACGGCAAGTGTTTCGCTGTGCTTTGGAGTCCTGTTTCGCTTCGGCCTGGGGCACGACGGATTCCTGACGCCGATCGCGGCGATGCAGTCGACAGCTTCGTGGGTGCAAGCAAACAACAGCACCGTCAATACGTTTACCGGGGTGGTGATCCCCGTACTTGTACTCATTGTCATGCAGTTTTTTAGCCGTGGAATAGCGACGGGGCATCAGCACGTTGCGGCTAAATCGCAAGCATCGATGGCTATTCCCGCAGGACGTTCGAGCCGATTGCCGGCTATCGTGGTGGGCTGGGCCGTCGCCGTTTGCGGAGGTTTGATGTGTATGTTGATGGCTGTTCCTGAAAACAGCCAGGATTTAATAACACTTGGGATCTTTGCTGCAGTTTTAATTGGTTTATCGATCACCATTTTGGCTGTGTCCTATCTCGGATCTGCCCGGGAAAAGTTGGCCGACGAAAGGAATGAAGAGAATGAAACGAAAGCGAAGTCATGAAAAAGAGTAAACCGGAATCAGATCGCCAGCTCAAAACCGACCACCTCGACACAGACCTCGTTGTTGTCGGTGGCGGGTTGGCGGGCGTCTGTGCTGCGATCACCGCTGCGCGAGCTGGCCTGAAAGTCGTCTTGGTGCAAGATCGACCGGTGCTCGGCGGAAATGCGTCCAGCGAAGTGCGACTGTGGATTCTTGGTGCGACATCTCACATGGGCAACAACAACCGGTGGGCTCGCGAAGGAGGCGTGGTCGACGAAATTCTGGTCGAGAACATGTATCGCAACTCCGACGGCAACCCGCTGATTCTAGATACGATCTTGCTAGAAAAGGTCGTCGAAGAAGCCAATATTACACTGCTGTTAAACACCGCGGCTTTCGAAGTCAGCAAAAGTAATCCTGACACCATTCGTTCGGTGCGAGCGTTCTGTAGTCAAAACAGCACGATGTATGACCTAAGTGCTCCGCTGTTCTGTGACGCTTCGGGTGATGGTGTGATTGGCTTTATGGCCGGCGCCGCGTTCCGGATGGGGGCGGAATCGAAAAACGAATTTGGTGAAGGCTTTGCGCCCACCGACGAATATGGCGAACTGCTCGGTCATTCGCTTTACTTCTACACCAAAGATGTGGGCAAACCCGTTCGATTTGTGCCGCCAAGTTTTGCTCTGGCTGATATCACTAAAATTCCTCGCTGGCGTAGCTTCAATGCCACGGAGCACGGCTGCCAACTTTGGTGGATTGAATACGGCGGTCGCTTGGACACAATCCACGACACCGAGCAAATCAAATGGGAATTGTGGAAAGTCGTCTACGGTGTTTGGAATCACATCAAGAACTCGGGCCAGTTTCCTGAAGCCGAATCGCTGACGCTGGAGTGGGTCGGACCGATTCCTGGTAAACGCGAGAGTCGGCGGTTCGAAGGTGACATCATGATGATCCAGCAAGACATCGTGGAGCAGCGACAACACTACGACGCCGTCAGCTTCGGTGGCTGGGCGGTCGACCTGCATCCCGCCGACGGTGTCTTCTCTGAAAAATCGGGATGCACCCAATGGCACAGCAAGGGCGTTTACCAGATTCCCTATCGGTCGATGTACAGCCGCAATGTGAACAACCTGTTTCTAGCAGGCCGAATCATCAGCGCCAGTCACGTCGCGTTCGGATCGACTCGCGTGATGGCGACCTGCGGTCACAACGCACAAGCCGTCGGTATGGCGGCAGCGATTTGCCGTGAACTGAATCTGCTGCCGCGTGATCTGGCGCACAGAACGCGAATCGTTCGGCTCCAACGTGATCTGCTTCGCATCGGCCAGCACATTCCTCATGTCGAAATCGCCGACAACGAAGATCTTGCCGCTTCGGCGTCGATCACTGCCAGCAGTGTGATGCAGTTGGCAGAACTCGCACCGAATGACGAACATGTTTCGCTCGAATGTGCACGTGCGATGTTAATTCCAGTCAAGCAAGGGCCCATACCCACGATTCGCTTTTGGGCACGCAGCAAAACAGACACCGAAATAGTCGTACAACTACGAACTTGCAGCCGAGCCGAAAGCTTTACTCCCGATAAAGTTCTGTCAGACATCACGGTTCCCGTGCGGGCATCTCAACCGGAACCGACGGCGCTAGCCGCAGGGAATGCATCCCGCCCAAAATCCGCTGCGAGCGGCTACAGATCTCAATCACTTAATTCGTTTTTAATATCACGCCCGATCGAAGTCTCCTTTGACAACGAAATCGAAGCTCCCCGCTACGTGATGGTCTGCTTTCTGACCAATCCCGATATTGAGATAGCTGTAAGTGACGAACGTGTGACGGGCATATTGTCGCTCAGCCAAAGTGGAAACAAGAGAGTCAGCAATGGGGCGATTCAGCAACCGCCTGATGCCATCGGAATCGAACCGTTTGAATTCTGGTTGCCCGAGCGACGACCAGGCGGCAAGAATCTGGCGATGGAGTTCAATCCACCGCTTCTGGCGTTTGAAGCTGAGAATGTGGGGTACGGTCCAGAACGTCCAACTTCCGCCGTCAACGCTTGGGTCGCCGATGAAAACGACACTCATCCCTGGATCGACTTGACTTGGGACAAAGAAATAACAATTGGGCGGGTGATCGTTTCGCTTGATACCGACTTGGATCATCCGATGGAATCGGTGTTGATGGGGCATCCCGAGGCGGAAATGCCGTTTTGCGCAACGACGATTCGTGTTCGTGACGCCGCAGGAAACGTGCTGGCGGAAAGATTCAATAACCACCAAACACGCTGCGATTTCACGATCCCAGCGACGCAGACGAACCGTGTGCGAATCGAACTCAGCAATGCTGCTGACAATATCCCGGTCAGTGCGTTTCGAGTTCGCGTATTCGCTGCCAATCACCCACGATGAAAGAGAAAACTTGACGATGGCTTTATTGAAAACCATGGTTGTTCTCGTTGCGTTGCATTGCATCAGCGTTGCATTCGTGTCAGCTCAAGATTCGTCGATCCAGGTTCGTAAAGCGGAGAAACAAAGAGCTTCGACAATCGAACGTTCGCGTCCGGCCGAGTGGAAGAACTTGGTGACCGGCGGTCGCTTCATGGATTTGTTCGAGCCGATGCGCGACCGGGGCGGCATGACTTCCGATACCTGGGGCGAAGCCGGTGTCGTTCCCCGCGACACTAAAAACGGTATCGAGGATCCAAAATGGTCTTATTGGGGCGGCAACACACTGGCGGTGGACGGCAAGTATCATCTGTTCGTTTGTCGCTGGCCCGAGAACGATCCGCGAGGCCACTTTGCTTATCCTGATTCGATCATCGTCCATGCGGTCTGCGACAACCCATTTGGCCCGTTCAAAGTCGTGGATGAAATTGGCCCCGGTCACAACCCAACTTGCTATGCGACGGCGAGTGGCAAGTATGTTCTCTACCACACCACCGGTTGCTACATCGCCGACTCGGTTAGCGGGCCGTGGAAAGCGTCTTCGCTAGTCTATGACAGCCGAGACCGGGCAAACACAAAGTCGGTCAACTATTTGCACAACAACACGTTTGCCCAGCGCGAGGATGGTTCGTACTTGATGATCAATCGGCATGGCCAAGCTTGGTTCAGCGCGGACGGCATCTCCGCGTTTCACCGTGTCACCGAAGGGCGTGTTTATCCGCCCGCCGAAGGTCGCTACGAAGACCCCGTCGTCTGGAAGGATAACGTTCAATACCACCTAATTGTCAATGACTGGCAAGGCCGGATTGCCTGGTACCAGCGATCCAAAGACGGAGTGAACTGGACTGTCCAACCAGGCGAAGCTTACATGCCCGGCATCGCCATCCACCAGGACGGCAGCAAAGAGGACTGGTACAAGTACGAACGGATTCGGATCTTGCAAGACGATCACGGCCGTGCGGTCGCCGCCAACTTTGCGGTCATCGATTTTGATAAACGTGGCGATCTGCCCAACGACAA
>CAXBHV010000054.1:0-13179 GCA_963974855.1 uncultured Rhodopirellula sp.
CGCTCCGCCCCCGCGGAAGACCCAAGAAACAAGAAACAAGTCCCGACATCGAGAAAAGAGTCCTGACACCTTTTCTACAACACCTTTTTTACTCTTTTCCGACCCTGAGGCGACTGTTAGGCTGGTGGAATGCCTAGACCTAAACGTGCGGACGAGAAAGATGCGATTTACCATGCCTTGAATCGGGGCAATGGGCGTACGACCATCTTTCACAAAGACGCCGACTACGAGGCATTCGAAAACATCTTGTCCGAGGGACTGCAGCTCTATCCCTGCCGAATCTTGGCCTACCAGTTGATGCCCAATCATTGGCACCTGGTAGTGCAACCCAGCGAGCACGGAGGGATGAGCCATTTCTTGCGGTGGGTCACGCTCACGCACACCATGCGTTACCACGCCCACTATCAAACTGCCGGAGAAGGACATGTGTACCAAGGTCGCTTCAAAAGTTTTCCTGTTCAGGACGACGATCACTTCCTTGTCCTGTGTCGCTACGTTGAACGAAATGCGAAACGAGCAGGGCTGGTTGAAAAAGCAGAGGATTGGCGATGGGGGTCGCTGTATCGCTGGTCCCAAACCAGTGAACCTCTGCCAAAGTTACTGTCACCATGGCCAATCCCGCGCTCGCCGAACTGGCTTAGGCGAGTCAACGAAGCACTCGACGACAAAGAACTCGATCAAGTCCGCTGGTCGATTCGTCGAGGCAGCCCCTTAGGACAGTCAACTTGGGTAGAATCGATCGCACGTCGCCTCGATCTCGAATCCACGCTCCGCCCCCGCGGAAGACCCAAGAAACAAGTCCGGATACCGAGAAAAGAGTCCTGACACCTTTTTTAACTGACACCTTTTTTAACGCTTTTTTATCGCCTCGTCTTCTCTGCCGTAGTCTCTCATGTCCCAGACGTCCGTCGTACAAATTGATTCATCTCGATCTAGAAAACTGGTCGTCTCTTTACTGATTGCGGTTGCGGCATGCATTCTCGCTAGCCTCTTTTTCGCACCACGATACAAACTTTGGGTGAGTTTTAACCTGCCCGAAGTCGACCGCTACTACGACACGCTGCGGCAGTTGGAAAACCCGTTTGAAAATACTCCGAATCATGTCAGCCGCGTCAATCAATGGCGATTGTTTTTCCCATTCGTGGGCAACCTCGCGGGGCTAAGTGAATGGCAATTCACAACGATTCCATTCCTAGGATGCATTGCCACTCTTTTTTACATTGCGAGATTGTGCCAGCGGGTTGCTATGCCGGTCCGCGATTGCCTGCTCGTCACCACCCTATTGGCAATGTCGCCATGGTATTTCGTTTCCACAGGTTGGCTCGCGTATTTTGATTCGTGGGTCGTCTTCTTTATGCTTGTCGCTGCCTTCAGCCAGAACCGAATTGCGGTTGTCATTGCATGTTTAATTGCTCCCTGGATTGATGAGCGGTTCGTACTCGCCCTCCCTGTGCTTCTGGTCGTCCGTGCGACGTGGAACGACAAAATCAAGGCAGAGTCAGGAGCGATGAAAACGATGATTCCGTTGATCGGGATCGCGACTTCGGTTTACCTAGTCATTCGTTTCATTGCTCTTGCGACCGGAACGGATCCCGTCGCTCATACGTATGCGTCAGAGCATCTCGCAATGATTCAATCGGTCCCGATCACAAATTTCCTGTTGGGGGTTTGGTTCGGACATCGCGTCACATGGCTATTTTGCATAGGCTTCCTAGTTTACGGTTACAAGAACTTCAGCCGCGTAACCTTTGCTCTTTATTCGCTTGTCATTTTGCTCACGACCGTTGGTGCGTTGGTTATCGCGGGCGACATGCATCGAAGTTTAGAGATGCTGTCTCCTGTCTGTTTAGCGGGGGCATTGTTAAGCAGAGAACTGCTTCAGGCTCGCTTCACTTATGCACTCGCGGCGGCGGTTGTACTGAGTGCGTTACTACCCGCCAGGCACCAACTTTGGCAGGAAACCTACCCGATTCACTCACTTGCTTATGAGCTGCAAAGAGATTGGCCCAGCACATCCGAGCGAATTTACGCTGGAATTACGAGATCCAATCATTTGGCGGAGGAAGGGGATTTCGCGGGAGCGGTGGTGATCGCTAACAGGGTGCTGGACATGGATGAGCGGGCGATTGAACCAAGATTGCATCGAGCACAACTGTTGGCATCGACTGGCAACTTTGATTTAGCTGAGCAAGATCTAGTGGCAGCATCAGAGTTAAATCCCAGCTCAGCCGACGCCGCCTTTTTCTATGGTTCGATGGCGTTACAGCACGGCCGGTACCCCACCGCACTTTCGAAATTCCAGGATGCGTTGCGACTGGGCGGCGAAGATTGGCCAGGCCGATCCGATTGTCAGGCTGCCATACAATTTCTAACTCGCCAACCCGAATGACATTAAGGATTTTTCTTCCAAGCGAGACGAAAGGCCTTTTATTTGTTCAGAGGCATTTGCGAGGCTGGGAGCATTATTTTTGTGCATACTGAACTCAATGAGTCAGGTGAGCTGTCTCGTCAACGGCATTCGGACATCCTCCGACGTCCGTAGATCCAGCGTCAGGAGGAGTGGGACAAAACGGGCGTCGTCGGGTTTGTCAAAAATCCGATGCATGGGATCTTTGGCAAGATCCACTACGGGAGACTCGCGAATGTATGAACCGACGTCGGAGACGTCGGGCGACTGTGTTTTCTCCAAAGTCAGACTGCGATAGACTAGTTGCAACCGTTCCCTTACCCCCGACCAAGATCAAATTGGATTTAACGCGATGAGCCGTGCTTTATTGGTGATTGATGTTCAGCAAGAGTATTTTGATGGCGCGCTGCCGGTGACCTATCCAGTCGGTCATCTCGATCAAATACTGCGGGTAATGGACGAGGCGAAACAGGCGGGTGTTCCAACCGCTGTGATTCGGCATCATCAGGCCGATCCTGAATCGCCGATCTTTCGACTTAACTCCGACGCATGGCAATTGCACCCCGAGGTCGAAAAGCGGCATCGCGATATCTTGATCGACAAACAATTGCCGGGGTCATTTACCAATACAAACTTGGCCGATTGGCTGAAGAAAGTCGATGCCGACACGGTGACGATCGCTGGTTACATGACGCAAATGTGTTGTGACACGACGGCGCGTCAAGCGTTTCATCGTGGTTACAAAGTCGAGTTTCTGCGTGATGCGACTGGAACACTGGACGTTGCCAACGAAGCGGGATCGGTGACCGCCAAGCAGTTGCAAGATTCGATTCTGGTGTCGCAGCAGATGTTCATCAGCGAAGTGATCGCGACCGACGCATGGCTCGAACGACTGCGGTAAACGACACCGAACCTGAGAAATCCTGAGTGACCTGAGTTGTTTTACGACAGCGTTTGCTGAGCCAGAACCGAGCGATACGGCTAACGATCGAGCGACTATACTAATGGGCTATGGGGCAACGTCCGCCCGAAAACACATAAGTCGCCTGTTCGATGGACTGTCGGTGGCCGTTTGCGCTCAAATGAAGGTTGTCGATGAAACCGCCACATTTGAGGTGGCTCTTTCTCGCCATCCTCCTGCTCGCCATCGTCGCATTTGTCTTCGGGCGATCTCTCTATTCCGATGCAAGTCGCCGACCGATTCGCGTTGGAATCCTGCACTCCGAAACAGGCACCATGGCGGTCAGCGAATTGCCCGTTCGCGATGCAACGCTGATGGCGATCGAAGAAATCAACGCCAACGGCGGAATTCTTGGCCGCCCCATCGAAGCGGTCATCGCCGATGGAAAATCCGATGAGACGACTTTCGCGCAGCAGGCAGAACGGTTGATTCTCGAAGAAGAGGTGAGCGTCGTATTTGGCTGCTGGACCTCGGCTAGCCGCAAGACCGTACGTCCCCTTTTTGAACGCTACCAGCATCTATTGTTTTATCCAGTCCAATACGAAGGACTCGAGCAATCACCAAACATTGTCTATACGGGCACAACTCCGAATCAACAAATCCTTCCAGCAGTGAAATGGTGTTTCGATGAACTTGGGTCCAAGACCGTTTTTTTGGTGGGTTCGGACTATGTCTTCCCTCGTACGGTAAATAACATCATCCGGACTCAGATTAGCGCGTTAAGTGGCGAGGTCGTCGGCGAAGAATACATGCTGCTCGGCAGCGAGCAGGCCGACTTGATTGTCGAAAAGATTGTCGCCAAGCAACCTGATCTGATTTTGAACACGTTGAACGGCAACAGCAACGATGCGTTTTTCACAGCGCTGCGTTTGGCGGGCGTCTCGTCCCGCGACATTCCCACGATGTCGTTCAGCATTGCCGAAGTCGAGTTGCAGAGCATGCAGAACGATCAGATGGCCGGCGACTACGCCGCGTGGACCTATTTCCAAAGCATTGCGAGCGAACAGAACACCAAGTTTGTGAAGCGATTTCAAGACCGATTTGGCAACGACCGCGTGACCGATGATCCGATCGAAGCAGGCTACTTTGGCGTCCACTTGTGGAAGCAAGCTGTTGAAGACGCGGGCACCGACGACCCAACTACGGTACGAACCAAACTCGGCAACCAGAGCTATCCGGCTCCGCAAGGCATCGTCTCGATTGACCCTGAAACTCACCACACTTGGAAAACGCTCAGGATTGGACGCATCGGAAAAGATGGCCAGTTCGACGTTGTTTGGACCTCGGACTATCCCGTACGCCCGGTTACGTTTCCGATCTATCAATCGCGTGAACAGTGGGAACAGTTTCTCGAGCAGATGTTTCTAGATTGGGGGCATAGTTGGTCGAACTCCGCTGACTCGGAGAACGCCAACCGATGATCTCTCGCCGTCTACTATCCCGATTGATTGCATGGTTTTTGGTGATCTCGCTTGCTCCGTTGGCCATCGTTGCATCGTTGGCTCACTTTAGTGCCGAGCATGCGCTGCGAAACCAGATCCAAAATCATTTGTGGGCCGCTGCGGATAGCAAGTCGCTGCAAATCTATGACTTTTTCCAAGAACGCATCGACGATATCACAACGTTAGCCCAGACTCCCGATGTCGCCGATGCACTACAGGTTCTCTCGACCGCGAACGACAACCCAGACGATGCGATCACAGCCAGAGCCAATATAGTTCAGTTGTCAAAGTCGTATCTCGAGCGTGGCGGGTACAAGGACCTTTACCTCGTTTCCAGTAGTGGAACACGTCTATTTTCGACCGATTCCGATGCGAATGGAGGTCTTGATCAAAACAAGCTCCTATCCGGGGAATTATTGAAAATTGCCAACCGAGCGGCCACGCTACTCGATTCGTCGGTTTCCAATCCCATTTCGATTTCCGCATTGAGCCAGATTCGTTTACTCGCGGCGCCCGTGTTACAAGAAGATACTGTTGTCGGCGTCGCTGTTCTTGCCATCAGTGATGACCGGATCAGCTCGCTCATTCACGACTACACCGGGCTGGGCCAAACCGGCGAGTCGTTGCTCGGATCTCGTGTGGGCAACGAAATCGTCTTTGCAACCTCAACCCGGCACGATTCGGAAGCGGGCTTTCGGCGGCGATTAAAGTTGAATTCGCAACCTCAACTACCAATGCACCTAGCCGTGCAAGGATACCGAGGCAGCGGTGAAACGATTGACTATCGCAGTGTCCCTGTGCTGGCAGTTTGGCGATACATCCCCTCGTTTCGTTGGGGCATGGTGGTGAAAATCGACTCCAGCGAAGCACTCGCTCCGGTGCGTACGCTGCGCACTCAGAATCTAGTTATCGCCGCGTTGGCGTTCCTAGCCGTGGTGACCATTGCGTTTTTTGTCTCGAGCTCGATTTCTCGACCGATTGTCAACTTAACAAAATCAGTGCAGCGAATGAGTGACGGGTCACTCGACGAACGGGTCGTCGTCGAATCTCGCGATGAGATCGGTGACTTGGCGACGGAGTTTAATCAGATGGCCGAAACGCTCAGCGAGAGTGTGCGAGAAATTTCAGAGCAAAAAAAACATACCCAAACGATTCTCGACTCGACCGCCGATGGGATCGTGTCTCTCATCGCGGATGGCGAAATCCGTTCATTCAACATAGCAGCGGAAAAATTGTTCGACATCAAGGCGGACGAGATCATCGGACACCGTTTGCAGAATCTTTCGCCAGCATTAGCAAATGCGGTCGAGCACGTGCCAACCAACGGCGAGACGATCGCTGAGATCACGAATACCGATGGCAGGACCATTTCCCTGGCTGTCCGGCAATCGGAAATTCAGTCCAGCGAGGGACGATTGACCATTCTGACGCTACAAAACATCACGATGCGGCAACAGGCCGAAGCCGAGCGAGCGAGACTATTCGCAGGCATCCGTGATGCCGTCAAACAACTCTCCACCGCCAGCCAAGAGATCCTTGCCACGACGACGCTGCAGGCTGCAACGTCGCAACAACAGGTCGCGATGGTATCGGAAATCACCGCCACCGTCCACCAAATTGCAACAACGGCGAATCTGGCCGCCGACGAAGCCAAACACGTGTCGCAATCCGCCCACCAAGCTGACCAAGTAAGCCAAGCCGGTTTGAAATCGGTGCATGATACGATCCAAGCCATGCACAACGTGCGAGAACAGTCAGGTTCGGTTGGAAAAGCGATCTTGTTACTCGCCGAGCGTTCACAAACAATCGGCGAATTCCTTAGCAAGGTAACCGACATCGCCGAACAAACGAACGTGTTGGCGCTGAACGCCGCCGTGGAAGCTTCACGGGCGGGTGAACACGGAAAAGGATTCGCCGTCGTTGCGACCGAAGTCAAATCATTGTCGGCACAGTCCAAGCAAACCGTTGTCGATATCCGCGGCATTTTGATGGATGTTCATCAAGCGATCGCGCAAGTCGTGACGACCGCCGAGCAAGGATCGCAATCGATTGACCAAGCAAGCGAGGTGGTATCGCACGCCGATGACGTGATCCGAACGCTGGGAAATACCATCAACACGGCAGCAATGGCCGCGACCAAAATTGTTGCAAGTGTAGCAGAGCAAGCCACTGCATTATCTCAAATCAACACGGGGATGTCTCAAGTCGAACAGGGGACTCAGCAAACGCTGGCGGCCAATCGACAAGCCGAACGCCTAGCTCAAGACCTGAACGAATTGGGCTCTCGATTGGTCACTCTGATCCAGGACGGCGACGCTAGAGCATTTTAATCTTTGTCGTAGTGGACGAGGCAACGAGTCCTGACACGGATCAGTTCAATGGGACGAGTTGCCTCGCCCACTACCCAAGAATTCAATACTGACAAACCACTACGTGAGCAGATCTTTCACGACATGTCCATGCACATCGGTGAGACGATAATCGCGACCTTGGAAACGGTACGTTAGCTGTTCGTGATCGAAGCCCAGCAAGTGCAAAATCGTTGCCTGCAAATCATGCACGTGCACCGGATTTTCCGAAACTGAAAAACCAAGCTCATCCGATTGACCGTAATCGAAGCCGCCTTTGACACCGGCACCGGCCATCCACATCGTGAACGCGTCGGGGTAATGGTCACGACCGAGCACCTTGCTGCCGGCTGTTCGGCCTTCTCGGAACGGAGTGCGACCGAATTCGCCTCCCCACACGATCAACGTGTCTTCGAATAATCCACGTTGTTTCAAATCTTTGATCAACGCGGCGATCGGCTTGTCCATCGTGGCACACTTCTTGGTCAATCCGTCGGTGATTCCCGTATCGGCCCCGGTGCCGTGAAAATCCCAGCCCCAATCAAACAATTGGACAAAGCGGACGCCCGACTCGACCAACCGTCGTGCCAGCAAACAATTGTTCGCCAGACTCGAATCACCTGGTTTCGCTCCGTATTCGTCGAGCGTCGTCTGCGTTTCTTGCGAGATATCCATGACCTCGGGAACTGCAGTCTGCATACGAAACGCGAGCTCGTATTGCGAGATACGCGTCAAGGTTTCGGGATGTCCCATCTCCGCCGCTTGCAGTTCATTCAGATCATGAAGTGCGTCGAGCGTTTTACGACGCATCGAGCGGTCCATCCCATTGGGGTCTGATGCATAGAGCACCGGGTCGCCTTTGGATCGGCACTGAACGCCTTGGTAAACCGAGGGCAGAAACCCACTGCCGAACGATGCTTTGCCGCCGTTGGGTTGAACTCCGCTTGAGATCAGCACCACAAAGCCTGGCAGATTTTCGTTCTCGCTGCCCAGCCCATACGTCACCCACGATCCCATCGACGGACGGCCCGAGCGTGGCGAACCGGTATAGACCAACAATTCCGCCGGAGCGTGATTGAATTGGTCGGTGTACATCGAATGGACCATACAAAGATCATCGGCGATGCCATGAAAATGAGGAATCGCGTCGGACATCCACGTTCCATGCTTGCCGACTTGCGACCAAGTCCGTGGCGACCCCATCAATTTTGGTGTGCCGCTGGTAAAGGCAAATTCACGTCCCGCTAAAAACTCGGCTGGACAATCTTGGTCTGAATGCTGGGCCAAGCTGGGTTTGTAATCAAACATGTCCAAGTTCGGTGGCGAACCGGTCATGTGCAAATAGATCACTCGCTTTGCTTTGGCTGGAAAATGAGGTTGCCGTAGCATCAATGGATCGGCGGCGGGCCTCTTCGCAGCAACGCCGGCGGCCTTCGTATCACCCATCAAAGATGCTAGCGCGATCCCGCCCAGCCCCGCGGCGGATTGCTGAAGGAAGTGGCGACGTGTTTGAATCTGCAGTTGCTTGAGTCTTGGGTGCATGGTTCTTCCTATCGTTTCATCAACAATTCGTCGAGGTTTAGCATCACATTTCCAACCACGGTCCAGACCGCAAGCTCCACCACGTCGGCTCCCTCGGGCACGTCGCCGATCGGGTCAGTTGCCATCTGTTTGGCCGCAGCGGGGTCGGCGGAAAACGCGGCACTCGCTTCTTCGACGAGTTGAGTGATTCGTTGGATCTCCACTTCGTTGGGATTACGAATAAGCGTGGTTTGAAAAATGAATTGAATTCGCTCTTCGGTCGTTTTTGCTGCCGCCACTGTACGCCGCGCAAGCGACTGAGCGGCTTCGATATAGACCGGATCATTCAGCGTCACGAGGGCCTGCAGTGGTGTGTTCGTGCGAATTCGCCGAACGGTGCAAACATCACGGTCTGGGGCATCAAACTGGGACATCGACGGATAGGGACTTGATCGCCGCCATGACGTATAGATCCCGGCTCGATAACGGTCGTCGCCTTCGCTGGTTTTCCAATCCGTGTCCCCTCCAAACGCCGCTCGCAGTCCCAATTCGGGTTGCGGCGGATTGACCGGCGGACCGCCCATTTTGTCGCTCAACAACCCAGCAAGCATCCGGTTCATCGGATCGCTTTCTTGCTGCCGCACGCTCGTCACTGAGCTTTGCCGATAGGTCGATGACATCACTAACAATTTCAAAAACGCTTTGATGTCCCAACCATTTTGCTGCAGTTCGGTCGCCAACCAATCCAGCAATTCGGGATGCGATGGCAATTCGCCTTGCGAACCAAACTCTTCGCTCGATTCGACAATCCCGATCCCGAAAATCTGTTCCCAGTGGCGGTTTGCGATCACACGTGCCGTCAACGGATTGTCCTCGTCGACTAACCAATGAGCAAGGTCCAAACGATCGGGCGACTCGCTGTTTCGCAGCGGATGAAACACGGCGGGCGTCCCCTCGCTGACCTCATTACCAAGACTCGTGTAACTTCCTCGCAGTTGGATTTGCGTTTTGCGTCGCTCTTTCTCCGCAAGCTGTTGCATGATCGGCGTGGTGGTCGCCGGTTTCATCTCGCGGAGCTGGGTTTCCAATTTTGCGTGCTGTTTGCGAATCGGATCAAGCGAGGGTGCGATGCTGCGATAGTAGGCGGCAAGTTCTGCTTGCTCACTCGCAGTATACGATCGCATTCGGTCCGCTAACAATGTTTGGATCTTCAGCGGCAGGGCGGCCCATTTGGTAACGCCCTCGTCAGACGTCATCGCAACACGAAACTGATTGAGCAAGTGTTTTGAATGGACCGATTGCTGATCCAAAGTCAACGTCAACGTTCCATTACGTAGTTTCAGAGACCGATCAAGCACCAAGGTCAATTCATGCGCCGAACCGATTCCGCCTGCGATCGCCCATCCTTTTTTGTCATCGATTATGTCGGCCAGGATGCTGGCGGCCGCAAATTTGGGTTGTTCAAAATCGGCAAATGCCGAAACAAAACGAAGCGAGGTTTTTCCGGACGTACTGAGTTCCAAGCTTGGCATTGGCAACGCTTCGGGCGACTGTTGCCAAATCACGTTGCGATCTTGATCGAGCAATTGCAGTGCATATCCCGCCAAGCGGCCCGAGATGTTACCGCCGCCATCGGTGCGATTCCACAATCCAATTCGGTCGACGGGGTGCTCAGCGCCCAGATCCACTTCCAACCAGGGATTGTCTTCGATTTGGGTATGCGTGACTGATCGATCTTGAAAATCGCCACTCGTGTTGTCATCGATTGCAAACTCGGCGGGCCCGTTAAAACCGGTGGAACTTTGCGTCACCGTGCCGGAAAGTGCAACGTTCTGATCACCGCTGAAAACTTGCAACTCGGCAATATGCAAAATCCGCTGCTTGCCAGGAAGCTCCAATCGAACGAACCTTGCATCCATCGGCGTGATGTCGCTGGGCGTCCAGGTCGCCGCGACTTTGGAAAGGACAAAATTATCGGCCTGTTCTTCGCCGACTTCTATTTTCAACCCGACAAGCGACCGTGCGATTGCGGGTTCCGCGTTGGACTGGCCCGCGTCGGACTGGCCCGCGTTGGATTGGCCAGTACTGGATTGAATCGAATCAGTCGGTTGTGAATCGGTAATCGGAAATTGCAGCGTATACGTATCACGGTCTGCTTTTTCGCCAATCGCGGTAATCCAACCTTCGTCATCCGAAGCCAGTTGGCGGTTGCGAGCGACTAACTCGGTGGGAACCAGCGGTGACCACTCCGGTTGCTCGCGAATCGTCTTCATCCACTCGGCTTGTTGTTTTTCAAGCTCGGGGGTCGATTGATTCAATTGTGATGCGAGCTGAGCGATTTGAGTACGTAAGGATTGCTTCAACTCGAGTTGTTCTTCGAACCAAACTTCGTGCAGAGGGCTTTCGTCGCGGCGATCACGGTCGGCGGACTGGTTAAAGAAGGCAAAGAATTTGAAATACTCGTCGTGCGTGATCGGGTCATATTTGTGGGTATGACATTGAGCACACGCGATGGTCGTTCCCATCCATACCGCCATCGTCGTGTTGACACGATCGACCACCGCAACATTTCGAAACTCTTCGTCGTTCGTGCCGCCTTCGCTGTTCGTCATCGTGTTACGATGAAACGCGGTGGCGATCAATTGTTCGTCGGTCGGATTTTCGAGCAAATCGCCGGCAATTTGTTCAATCGTAAATTGGTCAAACGGTTTATTATTGTTCAGCGAATTGATGACGTAATCGCGGTACGCCCAAATCGTTCGCAACGGATCATCGGCGTACCCTGCGGAGTCGGCGTAGCGAGCCAAATCGAGCCACACACGGGCCCAACGGGTACCAAACGCAGGCTTGGCCAGCAGTTGATCGACGTACTTTTCATACGCGTTCACATCAGAATCATTCACAAACGCCTGAGCTTCTTGCCAGGTAGGCGGTACTCCAGTCAAATCGATCGCCATTCGGCGAGCCAGCGTCAAACGATCCGCCTCGGGGGACGGTTTCATCTGGTTGGCTTCGAGCTTGGATAGCACAAACGCGTCGATCGGATTCCGCACCCATTCGGTTTGCTCGATTGGGGGCAGGGCAGGGCGGGTCGGTTTTTCGTAGGCCCAATGCTTGGCATAGCTACCGCCTTGTTTAATCCAACGACGCATCAGATCGATCTCTGCACTGGAAAGACGTTTGCCTTTCCCCTCCGGAGGCATCCGCATGTCTTCGTCGTCGGTGGTCAACCGCTCAATCAACTCGCTGTCGTCCGGATCGCCTGGTTTGATCGCGACATAGCCACCGAGATCTTCACGCGAACCGGCCTCGGTATCGAGTCTCAATCCGGCGGCACGTTGGTCTTCGTCCGGCCCGTGACAGGCAACACAACGCCCAAACAAAATCGTGCGAATGTCGCGATTGAAGTCGACAGGCTTGTCTGCGGAACAAACACCTACGGTGAAAAATCCGCAGACGACTGGCACGAGGTAGCGGAAACATGAAGGTATCGATTTCATGAAAACCTAGAAGGACAAAATGGAAGGGGGGCACAACGAGGCAAACGCTCACAATAGACTCGAGAGTCCTCAAGACGCGTGGGCGAGTTGGACGAAACGGGGAGGAAGGAACGGGAGGACTCGCGTGACAAGCGGCGAGGTGGGCTCGCGGCAAGTCGAGCGTCCCCTTCATTTTAGCAAGAATCGGACTTCACCCCCTACCCAGAAACCACTTCCCCCATTGTTTTGGTGGACAATTCCATCCGATTTCTTGTTAATGCACATCCCCCCAAGCGGCGGTTTGTGACCGCGACAGAAAGTGAAACCGAAACAATCCTCATAAACCGCAAGAAGTGAAGAAATTGGACGATGTTTGATGGTAATGCGGTCTCAAACGAGGTGTCCTTTTTGGCGAGTGTTAAGCCAAACCTAAGCTCTTTATGTACAGTGCGATCCGTGGCAAATTGCTCATTTGCTTCAGTCCGCCCATTTCAATTCCCGGTCTGGAAGAAGCGCTCCCGATGCAGGATCCCCTTGAACAAATCGAATCAAACGTGCGTGGTTACGCGCGTCTGTTCCCAGCGGTGTTTAACAGAGCCGTGGGTTCCACTATTACCGACACGGAGGGAAACGACTTCATTGATTTCTTCTGTGGCGCAGGGTCTCTGAATTACGGACACAACAACCGACAAGCCAAGGCAGCCCTGCTCGAGTACATCCAAGCGGACGGGATTCAGCATTCGCTGGATACCGTCACCGCAGCCAAAGTGGACTTTCTCGAAGCCTTTGAGCGAATCATCCTGAAACCTCGCGGGCTCGATTATCGCGTTCAATTCACAGGTCCCACCGGAACCAACGCAGTCGAAGCCGCTGTCAAACTTGCGCGCAAACAGACACAGCGTTCGCATGTCGTTGCGTTCACCAACGCCTATCACGGGCACTCGCTTGGCGCGTTGGCATTAACAGGCAATCAGTTCTACCACAGCCAATTTTATGGCTCGCACAACAACGTCACGCATCT
>CAXBHV010000055.1:0-13114 GCA_963974855.1 uncultured Rhodopirellula sp.
AAAACATCGAACGATAAAAAAAGGGGGATGAATATCGGCGGTGTGAATGGAATGTCTAACTATCTCTTAACCTGCTGGCATCTGGATTTACGCCAACAAAACGTCTAAAACTAGCCTGCCAAGCAGCAAGGCGGCAGCAGTCAAATGCTCTAACAGCTTACAACCGCATCTCTAGCTAGTTTAGAATCGGTCACAGAATAAATCGACGTTCGGTGGAAAACGCTAAGGCTCAAAACGGTCACGTTTGGGCGTACAATCTATCCGTCTGTAGCAAAGTCGAATAGATCGCAATTCGTTGTCCCGTATGTACCAGCATGTTCGATTGTCAACCTTTCGCTGATTTCGAGAACGCGACAGCAGCGGACTTGCCCGTCATCATACGGCGGATGCTGGACGCCGACCCGCACGACCAAACCAACTCTATCGAGATTGCAAAAGATATTGGCCCACTAGGCGAGAGAAAAATCCGATTGCTACTTGATAAGCCATGTTACAAAGGGTCGCAATGCTTCAGGCACCTGATCGTAAACTAAGGCTCTACATTCCAGGCAACTTGTCATCGAGCCTCAAGAAATTCACGAATTTCCACTACGAGGAGTCCGATGTTGAAAATTGTCACGCGATTCTTCATAACGAAACAATCACGAGGAATCCGTCGAGCTCGTTGCCCATTGAGTTCGTGAAGTACCACACCGAGAAAATCCAGCTGTTGTACAAGCTAAACAGGATTTCAGCTCGCTATGCCGGATTGAACAAGAAGGTGATTGTGTTGGTAGCTTACGATTACGAACATCGTTACCCCGGCTTCGACAATCTGATTGTACTACGTTTCAGCATGCGAAGTTCTGGCAAACAAGGCAATGAATTCCTCGTCCCATTTCTCTTCTCCTGTAGGGTCCAACCCTTTCCACAATCGAGTGAGACCTCGATACCCCATATCGGTTTTTGTGGTTGGAGCAAGAGGCGAATGGGCATTCTTACGGCATTTGAAAATTCGACAGAGGTTCATTCGGTTTTTGTCAAGCGAAAACACTTTTGGGGTGGCAGCAGGCACGATCAAGAATTGAGGAATGCTTTTTACAATAACATGAGGGACACTCAATTTAATATTTGTCAGCGTGGAGTTGGTAATTACTCGATGCGTTTCTATCAAACGCTCGCAACTGGAAGGATACCGGTGTTGGTGAATACTGATTTAGAGTTTCCGTTCGCTTCAGAAATTCACTGGCGGGATTTCATCGTCTTGGAAAATTCCGAACAAGCCTGTGTCGATAAGGTTGTCGAGTGCCATCGTCAGGGCAAGGTCGCTGAGATGCAGTTGAAATGTGGAGAGGTGTTCCACAAATATTTGTCACCACGAAACTTCTTTGCTCATTTGACTGAACATTTGATACCGCTTTTAGGTTGCAGCGACAGCTAGAGAACGCAGAAAAGTTGACTTTGGATACTACGGAGGGTAAGCCCGAATTTTTCGGGATGGGCTTTGGTAAGGCAGAAGGATTAATGCAACACAAAAAACTGCGAGCTTGTATGCAGATTGCTTTCATCTTTCTGACGCAATAATTTTTGTCAGCCTAGGCTTTGAAAGCCGATAGACATTCGTTGTTGCCTGCGTCCAAACGAGTCAGAGGTCAACTGAAAAAGCACCAAGTGTTTACACCTAGAATTCTGAGCGTGGATCTGATGTACGGGCTGCGGCTGATCCGTTCAAGGAACCATTCACTGACACACCTCGCCGAAACTCTTGGCGAGTTTCGCTACGGCGCATGCTACGGCACGGCGAACGCTACAGCACGGGACTGAATAGTCGGGCGATCGCGGTACCGACGCGTGCGAACCAGGGACGCAGCGTTTCGCCAGCTGAGTTGCTGCATGACGATTCGGCGAAGTCTTGCTCCAACATCTCCCCGACTTCAGCGATCAACTTGGGGTCGGCGATCGCAACCATTAGCTCGAAATTCAAATACAACGAACGGTTGTCGAAATTGGTAGATCCGATCAACACCAAGTCATCATCGACCAAGACGCATTTTTGATGTAAAAAACCGCCGTGGTAACGGTAAACGGGGATGCCGACTTCGGCCAATTCTTGTTCGTAATAATACCCCGCTAAAAAAACGGACCATTGATCGGCCACCGAGGGAATCAACAAACGAACATCCACCCCACGTGCACGTGCCATCGACAATGCGACCATCAATGCGTCATCAGGAACAAGGTATGGTGTGCTGATCCACAAACGATGCTTTGCCGTGGCGGCCGTGGACGCAAACATCATCGTTGCACGTGGTCGCTGGTCGGCGGGACCGGTCGCACAGACGGCAGCCAAGCCAGCGGTGCTATCCTGTGCTGATTCCGCGTACCAGTTGGCCTCGGGTAAATCGGTTCGCGCGGCCCAGTAATAATCGCCCGCAAACACCGCTTGGACTTTACGTGCCAAATCACCTTGAATCTGTACTGCGGTGTCACGCCACCGAGTCTTTCCAGCACTGATCCCGAGGTATTCGTCACCCACGTTCAAACCGCCTACCCATGCCGTTTCGCCGTCGATCACCACCAGCTTGCGATGATTACGAAAGTTAATCTGAAATCGATTCACAAACCCTTGCCGCGTATTAAACGCTCGCACATCGACGCCAGCCGAGACCAAACGATGGATATACTGACCAGACAATCGCAGACATCCGACTTCGTCATACAACAGTCGAACCACTACTCCCTTGTTCGCACACGCGATCAGGGCATCGGCGAGCTTGGTGCCAATCACGTCATCGCGAAGGATGTAGAACTCTAAATAGACATAACGCTCCGCGGCCTGAATCCGTGTCAACAACGAGTCAAAGAACGCGGCTCCGTCAATCAACAAATCGAAGGTGTTGTTGTCACAGAGGGGTGTGTCCAAGACGTCTGCCAAATATTCCAGCGGAGTGTTTAGCGAGGTCGACCGAATATTCGCATCGGTGACGAGTTCACGACGCACCGAAGCGACGGATTGCACATGCCGCTCGCCCACCGTGCGAATCGCTTCTCGGTAACCTTCGAATCGATGCCGAGCGAAAACCCAATACATCGGCAACACCAGAAACGGAATCGTCACCAGCCCAATCACCCAGGCCACGGCCGCCTGTGACGTGCGCACATGCCGCAACGCGTGGAACGTCGAGAAAATGGCCAACAATTCAATCAACACCACAAGTGGCGGAATGAGCGTGATAAACCACGTTTGCTGAGTAAGAGAATCGAAGATCTGCATGATCGTTGATTCTACACCGAGATGGACATCCCAAGCAGCGTCGATTCGCGAGAGTTCGCCTGGCGGGTGTTTTTGTCGGATTCGCGATCACGCACCGTGGCTCTAGATAGCCCGTGGCTCTAGATAGCACTGAGTTGCAACCATTGTGGGCGAAAGAGCATGATTAATCCGAGCAATAGAATCACCAATCCGCTGATCAGTTTCAGCCATCGGCCTTCGCGTTCTTGCAATTTGCGATGCGACAGCGTAGTGACCACGATCGCGACAAGCAGAGCATCGTCAAACATGTAGGCGACGATGTACAGCCCAAGGTACAGGTAATTCCCCCAAGCCGGAAGATTCTGGAGTGTTAAAATTTGCGTGTATAAGGCTGGTAAGCCCGCGGTACAGAGCAGTTCGATCATATTGACGATCACCGCCAAGGCGACGGCACCGCTTAACGCCACCGTTAAGTATTTCGCGGCCACAATTTCACGGACACGTCGATACAGCCCGGGCTTGTGACGTTCAGGAATCGATAAGGAAATCCCTTTTTTGAAGGCAAAAAAATCTTTCACGTTGACGCCTCCAATGAACAACGCCAACGCTCCTAAGACAATCTGCACCGGACGAATGATGCCGACCAAAATGAACAGGTTCAACCATGCTGCCATAAACGCGAAGTAGGCCACGCCGCTCACCACCACAAAAGTCCCCGCAATGATCACGATTTTCCTGCGGTCTTTGATGTTCACCAGCACGGATAACAAAAACACCAAGATCCACATCGCGCACGGATTGAATCCGTCGATCAAACCTATCAGTAACGTAAACAGCGGAAGACCTAACTTATCGACCTGCAGTCGCCCCCAAAATGGAACTTCAATCGCGTCACCACTGGTTTCGCTGCCGAGGATCTCGGGCTCGATCTCGACTTCACCGACCTCGGAGATATCGGCCTCGCCAGGTAGGTCAAACGAATCAAGCGACTCGGCATCGCCGGATGATTGCTGTGCCAGCAGCGGGCCGATCATCATCGCGGTCCTCGGCGAGGTAGATACCAAAGTCACCGCAGGACGTTGCCGCTGCTGCCATTGCGAGTGATCGTCAGGCTTGGGACGTGACGATGAATCGCCAGAAACCTGTTGGATCAGCGATTCAAGTTGAGCCCCCGTGACATCATCCCCTTGATAACCAATGATTACGCGGCGGGCAAAATCAATCGTGGGTAATCCAGGCGGCACCCCACTGCCACGACACAACGCTTCCCAGCGGGCACGAGCATTCGAATCATCGTCCACTTCATAGATACGAAATTGGATCGCCGGCCATCGTTTTTGTAGACTTGGTAGAAATGCCTTGAGATTCTGACAGCGGGAACAGGTCGCTCGAGTGTAAACCTCCGCTGTAAACAACGCTTCAATCTCAGGGCCGCTCCGGTCCTCGGTGACAAAACCAAAGTAAGTACGTTGACAGCAGTGAAAGGCGGGCAATACAGGCTGGGCGCGTCCGGCCGCCTTGCTGATTTCAACAAGGTAGGGAAGTTGGCTGCGATCTTTGATCAGATCGTGAACGCGAATATCCAACCCGGTCACTCGCCGTTTTAACGCTTCGACATAGTCCAAAACGCGTTTCGTCGATTGATGATCACTGCGGACAAAAACGTCAAACTGTACCTGCTGAACAATGTCACCGCGTGGGTCGTCCGCCAAACTGCAGACCGCGGGCAAGAAGCACATCGCCAACATAATCACGTGGGTCAATCGAATCATCGAACGTTACCTCAGGCAAAAATCTCGGAGCAGGTTGGAGCGTTGAGATTCCAAAGCAAAGAATGTACCTTCGCGTCTTTGTAGCTTCGCAGATCCTATTTAGGTCGATGGCGTTCCTATAGCTGTGCAGATCGTCACGCGTTGCGACCGGGATTGGTTTCATTTGTCACGCTTCGTGTTACTTGGTCAGCGAGAACCAGAGCATTTCGACTCGGCCCAGCGTTTGCAAATACTCACTCATGCCGATTCATCGAGATTGCGATAATCGCTCGGCTTTCCCTTCCCATCCATTGCAAATCGTGGAGCCCACATCATGTCAGGACTACAAGCTAAGCGGATCGTCGTGCCAGTCGATTTCAGTGATATGTCGTTCGATGCCGTCGACAAGGCACTTCAAATTGTTGACCCAGCGGGTGCAGTTCACTTGATTCACGTGTTGCCAAACTTGCCTGCGATGGAGTACGGCAATTTGTATGGCACCGTCACGGACAAGTCGCGAATTGAGCAGGTTACAAAACATCTCCGTGAGAAGTTGTCCGATGAAAAGTATGCCGCCACGACGATCCATGTGTTAATCGGGGACGCAGGTCGACAAATCACGCAGTTTGCCGAAAGTGAAAAGGCGGACATGATCGTGATTCCATCACACGGATATGGTTTTCTAAAACATATCCTGCTCGGCTCGGTTGCCGAACGTGTTGTGCGACTCGCCCACTGTCCTGTGCTAGTGCTGCGGAGCTAAGGTATGTCGCTGATCGCTCTGCGATCAGAACGATGGATCGCCAGGGACGTCAATTCGGTAACTAAGTTAGTGGAACTCGTGCGTGAAATTCGGCCTTCCCCGAAAACGAAAGTCTTGACGACTTCCGCTACAACCCATTACGTCACTTATAAAATCGACGTCCCGCGCGAGTAGCGACTAACGCAACCGTTGCTTCAGCGCCGAACTGCACACGCCGACTGCGACTTGAGTGACCGGGCTGATCGATGTGATTGGTTCAACTGTCTCGGCGCGTCCCAACCACAGCATCACTTGATCGGTCGACTTTCCAAGTGATTCCGCCATCATCAACACCATGTACAGATCGAGATTGTGAGTCCCACGGGTAGGGATCGTCTGGATTTGATCTCGATGATCAGGGTTGGCAAAATCGAGTCGCCACAGCGAAACGTCGGCGGGCAATCCCACCACGGCATCGACGATATGAATGTCTGCGTCTGAATCGAGCCATGCGAGAATATCGACAGGGTTGCGAATTCTGCGAATCGAGGCATTTGCGCCCGACTGCACTAGTTCATCGATGACGGTCCATCCAAATTGGTCGTCACCATGGGAACTGCCTAACCCCAACACCACTTGGCGACGCCGGTTGGGACTCTGCATACGATTGTATTTAGCGACGTAAGACATTAACCGTCAGAAAGTGAGTAGAACAACTGATGCATGGGTCATAGGTGCGAATCAGTTTTTCGCATTCGTTGGCAATTGTTTTATCCGGTTCGTGGATCAGTTGAGGCAGATAGCCACGCAAATCAAATTCGATTTGCCGTTGGTTCTGTGACGTTGGAGGTACAATCTTTGCACCCGACACCTGCCCCTTGTCGTCGATTTCATAATGGTGATAGAGCATGCCACGTGGGGCTTCGGTCGCAGCACATCCGAATCCGGATTGAGCCACGTAGGGAACAAACGCTTGGTTGGCCGTTTCGTAACGCTGGATCGTGGTGATTGATTCCTCTAAGCAACTGACGACTTCGACCATGCGTGCCAGAATAGAAGCGAAGCGATTTTGCGTCACGGATGCGGGACAGATTTTCTCGGCTAACGCGAACGCCTGTGGCGACAATTGCTGCCGATTCAGTGCAACACGAGCGAGCGGTCCTAACAAATAGGGCGTTGTTTGACCGCGACGCGTCGACTGCATCGCCGTACTGTGAGCCACTTGGTCTTCGGAAAAATGTTGCTCGTATTCGTTGACATCTAAAGCCGGAAATTGGGTCGAAGCGATCCGTCCTTCGTTCAGCGGGTATTCATCGGGATGATGCAGCGCAATCAGTTCACACGCAGCGTCGAAGGTAGGAAATGGAAAACCCGCTACCCAATCGGCCAATTCGATCGCTGCGGCTAATGCCCATTCCAGCTCCGACAACAACGGGGTCAACTCATCGCGTAGCGGCATCCGATGAAAGCCACCGACGCGAACATTCACCGGGTGAATCGCCCGACCACCAAGGATCTCTAAGAGAGAATTTCCGACTTTCCGCACACGCAACCCATCATTGATTTGCTGTGGAAACTGCTTTGCCAACTCGATCCCACTGGCACACCCGAAAAAGTCGGGTGCACTGAGCAAAAAGACGTGCAGAGCATGACTTTCAATCCATTCGCCACAGTAAAGCAATCGCCGCAACGCCCGGATTTCAGGGGTCACCGTGATCCCCAAAGCAGATTCCAAGGCATGCACCGAGCTCATTTGATAGGCGACGGGACAGATCCCACAAATCCGCGCCGTGATGTCCGGCACCTCCTCGATCGCTCGCCCCCGTAGCAAGGCCTCGAAAAAGCGAGGTGGCTCATAAATCGACAATCGCACCTCTTCGACTTCATCGCCGTCGAGCTGAATATGCAACGCCCCTTCGCCTTCGACGCGGGTCAATGCATTGACGATGATCTTGCGTTCTCGGCTCATGAGTGCGACCTAGCCGATGGGGTTTTGGTTTCAATACGATTGCTCTCGATTTGAAACAATCTTGACGCCGCATTCACGTTTCGCAGCTGATGAATCATTTGAAGTGACGGAGTCCCCTCCGCAAGATAGTGTTCGGACAAAGACGCCGGGTTAGCTTGAGCACAGGGACCGAAACAACCATAACAAGCCCGTTGGTACGCAGGGCAAATCGCTCCACATCCCGCTTGAGTGATGGGACCGAGGCATGGTTTGCCTTCGGTTACCGCGATACAGATCGTGCCTCGGCGTTTGCACTCCAAACAAACACTGTGCGAGGGAATTTTGGGTCGGCGGCCGCGAACGAAGGCCATCACCACCTCGAGCAGCTGGTACTTATCGACCGGACAACCTCGCAATTCAAAATCGACCGTTACATGATCACTAATCGCCGTGCTGGTGGCGAGCGAATCGATGTACTCGGGATGCGGGTAAACATAGCGGAGGTATTCGTCGTGATCGGCCCAGTTTCGCAGCGACTGAATGCCACCGGACGTCGCACAAGCACCGATCGTAACCAACGATCGCGATTGACGCCGAATCTCGCGAATCCGCTCGACATCTTCGCTGGTCGAAATCGAACCCTCGACGATTGCTAAGTCAAACGGCCCCGGCAGCGTGCAACTACTCGCTTCCAAAAAATGGGCAATCTCAACCTTCTCTGCAAACGCAAGCAATTCGTCTTCGCAGCTCAATAACGAAAGCTGGCAACCGTCACAGGATGCGAATTTAAAAATACCCAAACGTTTTTTTTCAGTGGCAGGCAAGTCGCTCATAGATCCGTCACCTCCATCAATGCCTGAACGCGATCAAACCGCAACACCGGTCCGTCCTTGCAGAGGAAATGAGGTCCGAATTGACAATGACCACAACTTCCCACGGCACAGTTCATATTGCGTTCGAGCGATAGCCAGATATTGTCACCCGTCAATCCTCGCGAGATCGCGGTTTGAATCGTGTACATCATCATCACCTCGGGCCCACACGTCATGAGCAAAGTTTGAGCCGGATTACGCAGTTTCAATCGCTCCAGCAACAGGATCACGACGCCGATGTTGCCAGTCCACGTTTCAGCGGCGCGATCCACGGTGGTGTGCACCTCGATGCCTTGCGAATGCCACTGCGTGTATTCGTTTTGGTATAGCAAGTCCGAGGGCGTGCGTGCCCCGATCAACAAATGCACCTCGCCAAATTGATCTCGGCGACGAATCAGCTCATTCACCAACGTTCGCATCGGGGCGAGGCCAATCCCTCCGCAAACGAGCACGACGTCGCGACCGACACAATGGTCCAGCGGCCAAGCGGAGCCGAACGGGCCTCGTACTCCAATCGTATCGCCCACCGCTAGCCGAAACATCGCGCCAGTCACATTGCCAACCTCGCGAATCGTGTGCACGACCTGGTCTGATCGGATTTGGTCATCACTGACCGAAATCGCCACCTCTCCGACGCCCGGCATATACAACATATTGAATTGGCCCGGTTGGGCTGCAGTTGAATTGGATCGCTGGCGCAGATCAGCATCCACCCAAGCGAAGCGAAACGTAGCCACGCCGGGTGTCTCGTCTCGGATCTCGGTCACCACTGCCGCATCGACTTGCCAAGGATTTCTTTGGATCGCCGGAACCTCAGGAACACGCGTCGGAGGGACAGCCATGGGTTGCCGCTTGATCTTACTCACGTCGTCAGCCCCCGGTACGCTCATCCGTCATCCCCTTTTTATCGATAAGCTTCGATTGGTTGACTCGTCGGATCAGGCGGATTTCAATCGAGTCGTTGCTCTGCTAGGCAGATCGGTCACTGCATCTGCGATGCCAAAGCGACATTGCGGTGTCGATCACACCACGCGAGCAAGATCATTTGGCTCAAGCGTGCCCCCGTGCTCATCACGTGTGTGCAGCCAGGAGCAATCAGGGCCCAAAATGCCGAGGCAGGTGAACGGCAAACGTCGTCCCCACCCCGAGTTGACTCTCGACTTCCAAGTGCCCATGGTTCTTATCGAGAATGGCGGCTGAGACGGCCAAGCCCAACCCCATGCCTTGCGCCTTCGTTGAATACAAGGGTTCGGTAATCCGCCGGATATGCTCGTCTCCGATTCCAACTCCGGTATCAATCACTTCGATGACGATCTGCTTTTCAATCACATTGGATGCGAGCGTGACAGTGCCTCCCTCGGGCATCGCGTCACCGGCATTTCGCAGCAGATTATGGAACACGATCGAAATTTGATTAGGATCCACCACGGCGATGGGCAAGTCCGAAGCGACTTGGTTTTGCATATGGACGTTGTCGGGAAGGGAGACTTCCGAGATGACTTCTTGAATCAATTCGCCGACGTTGCACTTGCTCAACCTTGGCTCGGGAAGTCGGACAAAATCAGAAAGAGCCGTAATGACTTTTTCGATCAACAGCACTTGGCGATCGATACGTTCAAGATGCTCGCTCGTTTTTTCTGGGGTTAGATTCTTGGCGTTGCGAAGATAATAAGCCGAGGTACGTACGGCATTCAGCGGATTGCGAATCTCGTGGGCAATTCCTCCCGAAACCTGACCAAGCGTGGCCAGTTTTCCCGCCTTTAGCAATTCCGCTTGCGCCGCATGCAATTCACTGGTCCGATCGCGGACGCGTTGTTCGAGTTGCTCATTGATCTCACTCAGTTGTTGTTGAGCATTTTTCAAGTCACTGATATCGCGAACAATTCCGGCAAACAACTTTTTGTCGCCCAGCGGCACTTCGCTGACTGCTAGGTGCATCGGAAAAGTGGTTTCATCTTTGCGTTTGCCCGTGACTTCACGACCAATGCCAATAATTTTGGCTCGCCCCGTTTCGTGGTAGCTACGAAGGTAGCCGTCATGTTCTTCGCGATATGGCGTTGGCATCAGCAATTTGACGTTTTCCCCCACCATTTCCGCTTCGCTATAGCCGAATAGTTTGGTGGTGGCGGGATTGACCGATTGGATGATCCCACGACCATTGATCACGATGATCGCATCAACGGCAGTTCTCAACAATGCAGCGAGGAGTACCTGATCTTGGTTGTGCATGGGTTAAGTCCTGCCATCGTTGATCGTCGAGAATCAAGCCACGACGCAGTGAATCAATGCTCAGCAACACGTTACTATGCAGCGACACATGCCGCAGCCAATCTTATTCGGACGATGCGAGTTGAGAAGGATGGGGTAAGTCACTGCTAGCCTGACGCGGCATACGAATCAAAACACATGCACCGGAGGAGCAGGGTTGAATCAGGATCGTGCCGCCATGAGCTTCAACAATCCGTTGGCAAATGGACATCCCCAGCCCCGTGCCTGTTCGCTTGGTTGTATAAAACGGTTCGAACAACTTTTGCTGCTGCTGGGGATTTAAACCGGGGCCGTTATCGGTGACTCTGATTTCCACTTCGTCGTCTTCGCTGCAAAAATCGATCTGAATTCGCACAGGATCGTGGCAAGCGGCGAGCGAGTTTTCGAACAAATTGCGAAAAACCTGCTCCATACGGACCGCATCGATCTCGATTTCCAAATTTTCGGAATCGCATGACGTGATCAACTCTGCATCACGCCCTTGTCGCGTGGCGGCGATGTCGCCCCAGGCACGATGCCAAACATGGTCAAGCGAGGTTGCATGATAATGCACGTGAATGGGTGCTGCGAAGGAACGCACCTCTTCAAGCAGACATTGCAAATCGCTGCTTGCTCGTTGAATCGCGTGCAAGTCATCTTCGGCGTTTTTGTTTCCTGCCACTTCCAACGAAAGTACATCCGAGGCTGCTTTGATTCGCTGCAACGCATTGCGACTTTCGTGGCTCAGTGCGGTCATCGTTTGCCCAATCGCGGCAAGTCTCTCCGACCGCAACGCCCGTACTTGGGCTTCCACGAGATCACTGACGTCCACCCCGACCGCTAACACCGCCTCCGCCACTCCGGTGGCATCTTTCAGCGTGGTATTGGACCAGCGAATGCGGTGACTCCGCCCGTCTTTGGCCAACACATCGTTCACGACGCCACGGGTATGCTCGAGATGCGACGTCGCGATAAAGACCTCTTTGACTCGCACACGCTCGTGTTCCGGGATACAGCGTTCGAACCAATCCTGCCCCATCAACTCCTCCTGTGTCCAACCAGTCAACTGGTGGAAAAACGGGTTGAAGCGAATGACGGTGCCATCGAGACCAAGGACCAAGACGATTGCTTCGACGGTCTTGAGCACCTCGTTGGTAAAATAATGCTCTTCGGCCAACTCCGCTTGCAACCGTTTTTTTTCCTCGATTCGCTTGACGATCGAGCGGATATCATCGGGGATAATCGGTTTGATCACATAATCGGTCACCCCCAACCGCAGCGCTGCAATCGTGCTCTGCATGTCACCGAAACCGGTGACCACGATGATGTCCGCTTCGACCGAGTTTTCTTTTACTTCGGGAAGAAAGTCTTCAATCATCCCCTCGGGCAGACGGCGGTCGGTGATCACCAACCCAATATTGCCATTCTTTGCGATAGCCTTTGATTCGTTAAACGAAGCCGCCACCACCACCTCGTGACCATCGAGCTCAAGGATGTCGCGCAGGTTGGCACGTGTATCGGGGTTGTCCTCGATGATAAGGATTCGAAACGGATGGTCCATCGAATGACGATCAAGGCGTGGCGATTCTCTGGCAGCCCCACAATTGGCTGCTCTTGCGACAATCATACCGAATCGTCCTAGAGCGGGTCTAGTTGTCGACCGCCCTCAAGCGGTGACGCGACAATTTAGTTTAATTTTCTCCGCCCTAAATTCACATAAACCGGTTCAAAGCACGGAAAACGGTCTTTTTGCGGAAAGAAGTTTGCGACCGAGACACCATTCGGCATTCTGGTTGCTAGTGAGTTGATTCTTCACTCACTAGGCGAGAGCGACTGATGACGAAAACCCAATCTCAGCTGTTGGCTGACACACCGCTGGTTCGCCGGCTCTTGCAGAGCTCTCCTGCTGCCGCCGCTGTTATCGATAGTGACGGCATCGTGCTCTTTGCAAATGAAAAACTAACTGAATTATTAGGCTATTCCCAGGACGAACTCTCGGGGCATTCGGCGGACCTATTTTTCGCAGGCCCCAAAAACTGTCTCTTTCAGGCACAGTGGGCGCGCTGTGGGTCACAATCTGAGCGAGAAAAAACGGATGGCGAACGCACCTTCGTCATCCGATGTAAGAATCAAAAGGAACTTACAGTGAACATCACATTACAACCCATCACCGGATCGAACGAATCCCCCTTTCTGGCCCATTTCGTCGGCTCGAACAAGCCGCAGATGGACCCTAATTTGCTGCAGTCCGAACGTCTCGCAGCGATCGCTCAAATGGCCAGTGGATTGGCTCACGAGAGCCGAAATGCACTGCAACGTGCG
>CAXBHV010000056.1:0-13106 GCA_963974855.1 uncultured Rhodopirellula sp.
TGCAGTTCAGCAAACGCTGCGTCCAATTCAATGGTGACTTGACGCTGTTGCTCGCGATAGATGGCTTGTTCTCGCATTAATTGGAACTGAGCGTTGCGCACCGCAGTATGGGCCCGCCGGAAACCGACGGGAGCTTTCCATTCAAACCCAACGGCCCAATCTTGCAAATCACCGCGAAGCAAGTCTGCGTAGGCGCCACTGTTGGGCTCACTGGTCGTTCCAAACAATTCCTGGCCAAAACCGTGCACTCGATATTGTCCGATCAAATCGACTTGCGGCTGTAGGAAATTGCGGGCGGCGACCAGTTCATATTCCAGCCTTCTTATTTTCAGTTGCTGAGTCTGAAGTTCGATTCTCTGCTGAAGAGCGAAAGCGAACGAACTCGGACGGTCGAAAATGATCTCGGCCTGGATCGTCTCATCGATAGGTCGAATCAATTTGCCATCGTAGAAAGGAATCCCCATCAAAAACCGCAATCGACGTTCGGCCGCCAGCAAGCCGGTCTCGTAACCGACGGTGTTATAGTTGGGCGCGCTAGAGGTAGCCAGACCAGTCGTTCGGCCGATGAAGGCGTCCTCGACCTCCGTGACCCATGCGTAGTAGCGCTCGCGAGCAAGGGCTTCTTCTGCGCCGTCGGCATCGCCCGTCTCAAGCCGTGCCTGCACCATGCGCCACGTTGCCAATGCCGCATCGCGTCCTTGTAACTTGGCGTCTAAATTGCGATAGGAAAGCAACAGTTCCCAGTAGGCGCGTTCCACGTCAAGTAGCAAATCGCGGACGGCGGCTTGAAAATCAGCAATTTCGATGTGGGTATTGAGTTGGGCGATCCGCACTCCCCGGTAGTTTCCCGGCGTGGAACCTGGACCCGCGATCTGATTGAACACCCGTCCTGAGCCTTGTTTCAAGGGATGACGAATCTCGCCTTGAAAACCACCCGTAAAGCTCTGTGGAAACCGATTGAGAGGCGAATTATTGCGATCAAAAGTCGTGAGGTTGCCTAGTTTAAGCTGGGTTCCGCTACGAGTAATCTTTGAGATCGAAAAATCGAGCAGCCCGAGGTTCACGCGAGGATCTCGCGTGCCCTGTCCCGCGATCGCATTGTTCAGCGTCTGCTCCGTTCTGCCGTAAAGCAAACTTGAGGCAAGCTGGGCGTCGAAATCGCTTAAGGCAGCCTCAACTCCGAACTGGGGATCCGTTCTGACAATCACGGAATCGAAGACCGTCGAAACGTTGTCGGGGGCGGAAACGACTGCCCCGCCGATGTCGCGAATAACCTGGCTTCGTGACAAAGCCATCTGAATGACCGAATGGAGTGTTAGCTCCCATGTTTCCCTTTGTTTCGGTGACAATTGGACGTTGTCAATGAGAACAGGATCATTCGAAACGCAAGTGTATTTGACCTCCATCCACTGGGGGTCGAAATCCGCAATCGAGCCTTTGTCGGCAACAGCAATGTGTTTTGCCTGACTGAGTTCGCGAGAGCGCATCCCGCACCCCGCCAGCAACCCGACGCAACCAATGAATATGAGGAGACATATCTTCACTGTCAAATTCATAGTAACTTGAATTCGTAACTCGGAAACCACGCCCCATCAGATCAGTTTGTCGTCCTCTAGCCAGGCGGGTCATCATTCCGATTACGCGGCCCCAAAAGGAAGTACAGTCGTCAAACTCATCGTAAACCGCATCGTCTTTCATTAGGCTTGCCGCGAACGATCGCAGGGCCGGAGTCGCCTGCGTGCAGCGAACCTTCCATGGTGGACAGGTTGAAACCACCTTCTTGTCTGCGATCATCGTGGCATTTGATGCCGTTTGCCAGCAACCTACGACGAATGTGTTGTTCGAATGGATCTCGTTTCGCCGTGGACAGTTTCCTAGCCATGACGGGAGGTCCACACACAAGCAGCGACGCCGTTGTCAGAACGACAAGCATGATCTGCCTTAGCCGCAAAGACCTCAGGAATCACCGGCTTTAAAGTCGCTGAGAGCTATTTGCGGAGAGACTCCAAAAACAGCAGGCTTCTAGCGTGCTAGGCTTCATCAATGTTGTTAGGCTAAAAAGAGTGGAACACTGCCAACCAAGCCGGTTTGCCGGTCATAGGCGGTGTTCCCGATCATGACGTTCGAACAGCCAATGTTGCTGGGTAAAACACGATGGGATTAACGTACTTCAAGCGATTTCGGATGGAGTTTGATCTCACAGGTCCGATGATGGACGAAGTGGTCACGCCATCGGGGTACGAATTGGTTCCCTTTTCGGACGATTTACTTCGCGATCATGCGACGGCGAAGTATCGCAGTTTCCGCGAAGAGCTCGATGCCAACGTCTTCCCTTGCCTAGCCCGTCGTGATGGATGTCTGAGTTTGATGCGAGAGATTACGGGGCGAATCAGTTTCGTTCCCGAGGCGACTTGGTTGGTCCATTACCGGCCAGCGCGGTCCACTCGCGCTGAACCCGTCGGTACCATCCAAGGTTTGCAGCTCGAGGGATGGGGCGCGATCCAGAATGTTGGCGTCTCACCCGAGCATCGCGGTCGTGGGCTCGGTTCGATCTTGCTGGCTCATGCCGCCAAAGGTTTTCGCGCCGCCGGGCTAACGCAAATGCACCTCGAAGTGACGACGGACAATACTGCGGCGGTTCGACTGTACGAACGACTGGGATTCCGCCGGACCCAGGTGGTTTACAAAGCGGCTGAAGTCGCTGGCGTGTAGCCGAGTAACCGTTTCGGGTTGTCTCGCATCCATGCATTCACCTCGGTTTCGGTCGCTCCGAGATCGCGAATCAAGATTTCACGCATCTGCGGAAGCGTCGTGGCGCAACCGGCAAAGTGCGTCCTGCACTCGGACCAAGCGGCACCATCGTCGTCAACATAGACCGTTTGCCCAGCCAATTTGTATTCGCCCGGACCGAGTCCCGCGGCGGCAATCGCGTCGCTCACGATCACCACGTTTTCAGTGGGCATACACCGCAAATAGTTTCGCAGTGCAAACGTCGGAACGTGATGCCCGTCGGCAACGAAGCTGATCATCAAGCGATCTGAGCGGCTCAGAACTCGCTGAATGATATTGTCATGCCGATGCAATTGGCTCGGGCATCCGTTGCCCAGATGCGTGTACAAACCAAGCCCCGCATCGATACATCGGTCCAGTTCGACAATCGAAGCATCGCTATGACCTGCGGCCACGACCACGCTGCGGTTCCGCAAAAACCGGGTCACGGCGGCGCCGGAATCCATTTCGGGTGCAAGTGTCACTAACCGCACATGTCCGTTGCCCGCATCCAACAATCGCTCGGCAGCCTCCGCTGTGGCAAGCTGCACGGCGTCCTTGGGATGAGCCCCGACAAAACCGTCCACGGGGCTGATGAACGGACCTTCGACATGGATTCCCGCGATCTGTTTGCGAATTTCAGGAACGGATTCGATCCAATCGGCGATACGAGTGATTCGCGAAACCATTTGGTCCATCGGCGCCGTGATGATGGTCGCCAATGTTTGCTCGACTCCATCACATGCCAATTCGGTACATGCCGCGACCAAGTCGGATTCACTCAATTCATCGGAATTAAAGTCAACTCCCGCATAGCCGTTGACTTGCAAGTCGATAAAGCCGCTCACGTGATTGGCTCCAATTCATTCCGCGTCTCTTCGGACAATTGACTTGCCGACGCCTTGTCGATGATCAGCGTCGTGCCGTCATGTTGCTTCAAGATACTGGCAGGCACCATCGGGTCGATTCCGCCTTGGAGTGTTTGGCAAACCGCGTTGGCCTTCTGAGCATCGGGAACGCTACAAAAGATCCGTTTCGCTTTCAGGATTTGTTGCACCGACATGCTGATCGCTTCGGTCGGGACGTCGCTGAGCGAGGCGAACCATCCTTCGCCCACTTGTTGCATGCGGCATGCTTCGTCGAGTTTGACGATCAAGTAGGGATCCGTGGTATCGAAGTCGGCTGGCGGATCGTTAAAAGCCAAGTGCGCGTTCTCGCCGATGCCGACCAAGGCCAGGTCGATCGTGGTGTTTTGCAGTGCCGAACCGATTGTGTCAATCGTTTGCTTAGGGTCTTGGTCACCGTACAGAAAGTTAAATTTAGAAATCGGCACGTGGTCGACAAAACGTTCTTTCAAGTAGCGACAAAACGACGCGGGGTGGTCGGCGGACAAACCAATGTATTCGTCCAGATGAAATCCGGTAACGGAGCCCCAGTCGATGCCGGGTTGTTTGACCAATTCACCCAGCACTTCGAATTGAGACGCCCCGGTGGCGATCACAATCGTGGCGTGTCCCTGTTGTTGGATCGCGGTTCGGATCACTTCGGCTGCATGTTTGGCGACCCAGTGGCCCATGGCAGTTCGATCAGCGGCTAGAATCGTACGCATCATCACTCTAACGTTAAGGTGGGATCGGACGGCTCGGTAAAATTTCCTGAGCGTCCGGCAGTGGAAATAGTCAAGATCTTCGGACTTTGGGCTACACAGACGCTGGTTGCCCCAAATCTCTATAGAGATTGACTATAACATGTTGCAGCGGGCCGGAAGGGCTGGCCCATTTATTTGTACTTTTGGTAAGCGATTGTGGTAGATCATAGCGAAACAAACACGGCTGTTGCGAGTGATGACTCAATTTCCGCATCGGCTCCGAAAAATTGGTTTAGTTGGTTCACCCGAGTCGGGCCGGCGATCGTCGTGGCGGCCGTGGTTTTGGGCCCCGGCAGTATTGTCAGTGCCAGCCGGGTGGGGTGTGAATATGGACTCGATTTGCTGTGGGTGGTGCCATTTGCCGGGTTGTTGATGATCGGCATGACGATGGGCTCGATGATGATCGGGGTCTGTAACCAAAAGACGCTCTGCCAGAGTGTCGCGGACACCTTTGGTCGGCCTGTGGCGTGGATCGTGGGCGGGTCGTTGATGATTGCGATCACGCTTTTCCAGGCTTCTAATAACAACGCGATGCTGATGGCGGCCGGAGGTTTTGTGGGACCCTCGACGCTAGATGATCTCAGCCCGTTGGCGAAAACATCGCTATTGTTCCTGGTCAATCTATTTATTATCGCGATCGTTGTTTTGGGACGCCATGATCTGTACCGCTTGGTGGAACGGATGATGGCGGTGTTGGTCGGCATGATGGTGGTCGCGTTCGGGCTAAGCATGATCGCGTCGCAACCGTCGATTAGCGAGATCGGTATGGGATTGATCCCGAAGCTCGCCGCTGGTGGCGAGGCAAACGCGTCGGGCAGTACCGCAGCGGCCGTATCGTGGCTGAGCATCGGAGCCATGATCGCGACGACGTTCTCAGTCGCGGGAGCGTTTTACCAGTCTTACCAAGTCAAAGAGAAAGGGTGGACGCAAGCGGATTTGCGAGTCGGGCTAGTCGACAGTTTTGTGGGTATCGCCTCGTTAGCACTGATCACGGGAATGATCTTCATTACAGCCGCCACGGCACTGCATGGCGTAATCGAACCGAGCGAATTGACGGACGCCAGCATGGTCGCGATGTCGCTTGAGCCGATGTTTGGCACGTGGGCCAAGATCGTCTTCTCGCTGGGGATTTTTGCTGGGGCGGCAAGCTCGTTTCTCGTCAATGCGTTGATCGGTGGTGTGGTGTTTTGTGACGCTATCGGACTGAGTAGCAAAATGTCCTCGACAAGTGTTCGCACCTCGACGATCGCAGCGCTGTTGTTGGGATGGTTGGTCGCCAGCACCGTGACGATCACGGGAATCAACTTGGTCAGCTTTATTGTGATCGCACAAGCGTTGACCGTTCTGTGTTTCCCGATCCTGGCGATTGTGATCGTATGGCAGTTACAAAAGCTTACCGTTCGGGTTCCGATCGCCATCAAAGTGCTGTGCTGGCTCGGGCTCGTTGTCGTGATCGCGTTGTCGATCCGCACATTGTGGGGGCTGCTGTCGTAGCGAGTGGGGGGCGATGGGGATGTAGCAGCGTCTGGAATCGTATCTGCAGTAACGATTCCGATCTTTTTATCACTCGCGTGGATATTTTCTGCGCGGGCTGCGTCTAACGAGTTCGCGACAAATTGCGATCGATCGAGCGGCAATTAATTGCCGTCTATGGAAGCGTTGACGGAGCGTAGGGCCGGTTCCTACCGGCCGACTCGATTGAGACATCAAGGACGGCCGGTGGGAACCGGCACTACTCGAAAAATGCCCTTGGTGGCGGCTGCCGCGAAGTCAAAGATTTAAAAAGTTTTCTGGCTAATAAAACGGCCTGACGTTCGTTAACATCAGACTGACGCACCTTCTCTAGCTCCCCCCCCAACGCGCGAGTTCTGTCTTGTCTTACCGCATCTCTAACTTTCAAAAGTTCGGTTTTGCCAGCGTTTTTGTGCTGTTTTTTGCCACTTGGCTGTGGGCTGCCGAGCCCACGGATGCCACCTGGACCGAGGTTCAAAATGCCATCAAACAAGGGCTGCCCAAGACGGCGGTGGAAAAGTTGGAACCGATCATTGCGAAAGCCAAGGCCGAAAAGAATTACGACGAGGCAATCAAGGCGATCGGGATGAAAATCTCGCTCGAAGGCACGATCCAAGGCAATCGGCCAGAGGAGAAAATTGCTCGTATGCAAGCCGAGATCGAGCAATCGCCTGCGGAAATGCAACCGATGATGCAGGCGATCGTCGCCCATTGGTACTGGCATTATTTCCAGCAAAATCGCTGGCGGTTTATGCAGCGGACGCAAACCGAAGCCCCGGTTAGTGACGACATCAACACGTGGGATCTGCCGCGGATCTTGGAAGTCACCGCGGAACAATTTGACAAGGCACTCGAAAACACCGAGGTGCTGCAAAACACGCCGATTGCTCAATACGACGAATTGATCGAAAAAGGAACGGCGCCGGACGACTATCGCCCCACGCTTTGGGATTTCCTGGTGCACCAAGCCCTCGAGTTCTATTCGTCGGCAGAACAAGCCGGTGCACGCAGCGAGGATGCGTTTGATCTGCAAGCCGACAGCCCGGTCTTTGCGGCGGCCCAAGATTTTCAAAACTGGACTCCCGCGACCGAGGACACAAATTCGCCGAAGTTAAAAGCGATCCAGTTGTATCAACAACTTTTGAAATTCCACCGCGACGACAAAGATCGATCGGCGTTCATTGATGCCGATCTGCACCGGCTCGAATTTGCCTACAACCACGCCTTTGGCGAAGAAAAGTCGGCTCGTTACAAATCGGCGCTGAAACGGTTTGCCGATGAGCATGCGTCGCATGTGATCTCGGCTCGCGCGCTACACAATCTGGCCACCGTCGTGCAAAGCGAAAATGACTTCGTCAAAGCCAAAGAAATCGTAGAGCAAGGCTTGGCTCGGCATCCCAACAGCGTCGGTGGTAACCGCTGTTACAACTTGATCAAGCAGATCGAAGCTCCCTCGGCCTCGATCACAACCGAGCGAGTTTGGAACGCTCCTTGGCCGACCGTCGATGTTCGCTATCGCAACGTCGAAAAAGTGTATTTTCGCCTTGTAACGTTCGATTTCGAAGAATTCGTCCATTCGAATCGTTACCAACCCATGAACTTGGACCGCAATCAGCAAGCCGCCTTGATGAACCGAAACGTCATCAAGAAGTGGTCGGCCGATTTACCCAAAACCGAGGACTATCAAGAACGGGTCGAACAGGTGAAGGTGCCTGAAGATATTCCGGCAGGCTCGTATTTCTTGTTCGCCAGTCACCGCGAGGATTTCGCGAACGACAACAACCAAGTCAGCATGGCCGAGGTTTGGGTCAGCGAATTGGCATTAGTGCTGCGCACGGCGCATGGCAAGGGAACGCTCGAAGGCTTCGTGCTGGATGCCAAAACCGGCGAACCTCGTCAGGACGCGTCGGTAAAAATTTGGGCGAATGAGGGGAACCGGCGAGTTGAATTGCTGACCGTCCCGACCGACGCCAATGGTTTTTTCAAAACGAAAGTCACTAATGGCCGCAATTTGATCCTGTTGGCGTCACATCGCGAACAACGACTTTCGTCCAACCACGGCATTTCGGTTTATCAATCGAATGATCGTGAACGGACCCAATCGCAAACGCAATTCTTTACCGATCGCTCATTGTATCGCCCGGGGCAAACGATTCGCTACAAAGGCATTTGTTTGTCGGTCAACCAAACGAGAAATAACTATCAAACGTTGGCGAACCAGCAAGTCGTCGTGGTGTTTTCGGACGTCAACGGCAAAGAAATCGAGCGGCTGACGCATCGCACCAACGCCTACGGCAGCTTCAGCGGCAGCGTGACCGCACCGCGAGATCGATTGATGGGGCAAATGTCGTTGCGAGTCGATGGCGTCGCGCGCGGCCAGACTCAGTTCCGTGTCGAAGAATACAAACGTCCCAAATTTCAAGTCAAACTAAACGCTCCGACCGAACCCGCGAAATTGGGCGGCCCCGTTACCATCCGGGCAAACGCGACCGCCTACACCGGAGCCGCGATCGATGACGCATTGGTTTCGTGGCGTGTGGTCCGCGAAGTACGCTACCCAATTTGGTGGTCATGGTCGTGGCGTCGCTTGTGGTTCCCTCCTCGCGCACAAGGCAACCAAGAAATCGCTCATGGAACCACTCGAAGTGGTGCCGATGGATCGTTCGAAGTCACCTTTGATGCTAAGCCTGATTTGTCGGTCCCCGAAGAGAGCGAGCCAACGTTTCAGTTTACGATTTACGCTGACGTGACCGATTCCACCGGCGAAACACGCTCGGATCAACGTTCGGTTAGCGTGGGCTACACCGCACTTGCCGCCACCATGACGGCCGACGATTGGCAAACCAGTGATAAGCCGGTTGAAATTTCGATCACTACAAAAACGCTCGATGGTGACGGGCAATCGGCTAAGGGCATGGTAACGGTTTATCAGCTGAAGCAACCCAACGAAGTTGTTCGTCCGTCGCTTGGCGGACATACCTATCCACCGCTGCATGGGAGCGACTCAAAACCGGCTCCGGATTTGTCGGATATTAACACGTGGGAATTGGGCGATTCGGTTGCCAAAAAGGACTTTGAAACCGACGGCGGCGGCAACACCAAACTAACGTTGGATCTATCGGCAGGCCCGTACCGAGCCAAGCTGGAAACACGCGATCGGTTCGGAAAACAGGTCACGGCACTGCTGCCGATCAAAGTGCTTGATCCGAATGCCAAGAAGCTTGCAATCAAGATTCCCGATCTTTTCATGCAAGAAAAGAGTTCGCTCGAACCGGGTGAATCGATGCGAGCGATTTGGGGCAGCGGTTACGAGACTGCCCGTGCGTTCATCGAAATCGAACATCGCGGAAAACTGCTGAAAAGCTATTGGACGCCGGCGAACTCGACTCAAGTGTTGATCGAACAACCGGTCAACGAGTCGATGCGAGGCGGCTTTATCGTGCGAACGACGATGGTTCGCGAAAACCGAGCCTACTTCAACGCTGAACGAGTCGAAGTGCCTTGGACAAACAAGGAACTCGATATCCAATGGGAGCATTTCGTCTCGAAATTGGATCCTGCTGCCAAAGAAACTTGGACAGCGATTATCAAAGGCCCCGATGCCGAACGGGCTGCGGCCGAGATGGTCGCGACATTGTATGACGCATCGTTGGACGCGTTCCAACCGCACACATGGATGCAACGTTTCAACGTCTTCTATCAAGATTATTCGCGGATGCATTCCCAATTCGAAAATTCGGCCGAATCGCTGCGTCAAATTTGGCACGGCTGGCATCACGATACACGCAACGGAAATTTGACCTATCGTCATTACCCGTCGATGATCGTGCAAAATTTGTGGGGATACCAATTCCGAAATCAAATGAAGGGTGGGATGCGATCGCGGATGAGGACGGAGAGTTTGGACGCGTTTGGTGCCCCCCCCGCACCGATGTCGGCGGCGATGGATTCCGGAATGATGATGGGCGAAGCCGAAGGCCTAGGGGCGAAGATGATGATGCAGGCTGATGCCGCGATGGACGGAGCCGAGCCACAGGCTGCTCCGCAGGAAGGCGGCGATGGCAAGGGAGCTGCGAATGTCGATTTGGAACGTGTTTCGGCACGCAAAAATCTGAACGAAACCGCCTTCTTCTTTCCTCATCTTCTAGCGGGGAACGACGGTACGGTGCGAATGGAATTCTCGATGCCCGAAGCCCTGACCGAGTGGAAATTCCTCGGTTTTGCCCACGACCAGAAACTGCGTAGCGGCTTTCTGACCGGTAAAACAGTGACAGCGAAAGACTTGATGGTCCAGCCGAATCCGCCACGCTTCGTTCGCGAAGGTGACTTGATCGAATTTACGGTCAAGGTCAGCAACCAGTCGCCGACGCAGCAAACCGGGCAAGTTCGCTTGTCGTTTGCCGACGCGAATAGCACGAAAAACGTCGATGCCCAACTCGGCAACGATGCGGTGGATCAATCGTTTACGATCCCCGCCGGCCAATCCCAATCGTTGTCGTGGAAGATCAAAGTGCCCGACGGAATTGGGTTTTTGACCTACAAGGCCGTCGGTTCTACCGGACGACTTTCTGATGGCGAAGAAGGCTACTTGCCGGTCTTGTCCAGCCGCGTGTTAGTGAAGGAATCCATTCCGTTGCCGATCCGAGGCAAGCAGGTGAAGCAGTTTGACTTTGAGAAACTGCTCCAGTCAGGTAACTCCGACACGCTGCAGCATCAATCGTTGACACTGCAAGTCGCCTCGAACCCATCGTGGTACGCCGTGATGGCGCTGCCGTATTTGATGGAATATCCCTACGAGTGTAGCGAGCAGGTTTTCAACCGGTTGTACGCCAATACGCTGGCCCAGCACATCGCAAACAGCGATCCCAAGATCGAGCGAGTGTTTGATCAGTGGCGAGGCACTCCGGCGCTGGATAGTCCGCTAGAGAAGAACCAAGAACTGAAAACGGTAATGCTCGAAGAAACTCCCTGGGTTCGCCAAGCGGAAAGCGAAAGCCAAGCACGTCGTAACGTCGGCATCTTGTTTGACACCAATCGCTTGCAAGACGAGACCAAGCGAAACTTGTTCAAGTTGACCGAAATGCAACTCGAGGATGGCTCGTGGCCTTGGTTCCCCGGGGGACGCGGCAACGACTTTATCACGTTGTATATCACGACCGGCTTTGGACGGATGCGTCACTTAGGCGTACCGATCGATGCTCAACCCGCAATCCGATCGCTGGCGCGACTCGATGGCTGGGTGACCAAGCAATACGAGGACATCAAACCAGAGAATCGCGACAAGAATCACCTGTCGACAACGATTGCGTTGTACTTGTATGGCCGCAGCTTCTTCTTGCAAGACCAGGCGGTGGCACCTGAACATCGCGAGGCGGTCAATTACTGGGTCAACCAAGCCAAAACGCATTGGTTGAAATTGGCGGTTCGGCAATCGCAAGCCCATATGGCGGTGGCACTGAAGCGATTTGGTGAAGCCGAAGCGGCCCAAGGCATCATGGCGTCGATCAAAGAGCGATCTGTCACCGATGAAGAGCTTGGCATGTTCTGGCGAGAGACCGAATTGTCATACTGGTGGTACCGTGCTCCGATCGAAACCCAAGCGATGATGATCGAAGGATTTGATGAGGTGATGAATGATCGCGAAGCGGTCGAAGCGTGCAAGGTTTGGCTGCTGAAGCAGAAACAAACTCAGGATTGGAAGACAACCAAGGCGACTGCGGACGCGATCTACGCATTGCTGCTGCGAGGCAGTGACCTGTTGGCGTCCGATGAATTGGTCCAAGTCGAGCTTGGCAAAAAACTGATCGAGCCTGAGAATGTCGAAGGGGGAACCGGGTTCTACGAGGTCCGCTTCGCTGCCAGCGAAGTCAAGCCGGAACTTGGCAACGTCACGATGCGAAAAGTCGACGAGGGTGTCGCTTGGGGCAGTTTGCACTGGCAATACCTGGAAGACATCAGCAAGGTGACGCCGCACGAAGGAACGCCTTTAACGCTGGAAAAGAAGCTGTTTGTCAAAAAGAATACCGGCAAAGGACCGACGTTGGTCGCTGTGGATGGACCGGTATCGGTGGGTGACGAATTGGTCGTGAGGATCGTTTTGCGGACCGACCGCGATATGGAGTATGCTCATATGAAAGATTATCGCGGCAGCGGTACCGAGCCGGTGAATGTTTTATCTCAGTACAAGTACCAAGATGGGCTGGGATATTACGAATCGACTCGTGACACGGCGACGCATTTCTTTATCGACTACTTGCCAAAGGGAACGTATGTGTTCGAGTACAGCACACGAGTCCAGCTGAAAGGCGAGTACCAGACGGGATTTGCGAACATCGAGTGCATGTATGCTCCCGAATTCAACAGCCACAGTGAGAGCTTGCCCATTGTGGTTCAGTAGGTAACCCATGACGATGTCAGAACCCAGCGAAATAGATACCCATTTGGTCGCTCGGATTCGCGATGGCGATTCCGATGCGTGGCAGGCGTTGATCGATCGTTACGAAGGCCGGTTGTTGGCGTACACCCACAGCCGGATTCGAGATCGAGCGGCAAGCGAAGATATTGTTCAAGAGGCTTTTGTGGGGTTCTTGATCAGTCTGCCGAACTACGACGGATCCAAACGGCTGGAAAGTTATCTGTTTTCAATTTGTGCTTACAAATTGACCGATCATTTGCGGCGAGAGGGACGACGACCGGCGTTGCAATTGCATCGTCGTGGATCGGGCGACGGGGCCGACATCGACTTTACCGGTGGCGAACGCGTCGCCAGCTCGATTGCTCGCAGTGGCGAGCGAAAGCAGATCGAGCAAGCGGCCATTCGCGATGCGATCGCCGAGCAGATCGAGCGTTGGAAACAAGGCGAAAGCTGGTCCAAGCTAAAAGCGATCGAGTTGTTGTATGTGGTCGGATTGTCGAACAAGGTCGTTGCTGAGAAGACCGATCTGACGGAACAACAAGTCGCGAACTTTAAAAGTGATTTTCAGCTTCGCTTGCGTTCGATCGTCAGCCGCATGGAACTCGACGCCGAAGTGTTCCCCGAATTGGCCGAGTAATAGTTGCCTTTTGCTCCGCAAAAGTAGCGTTTATTGGGCGTTCTTGGGGGAACGTCGAGTTTAAAACTTGCAGAAGTACTGGCGGGGCGACGGTTCAGTCATTTGCATAGCCCAGGCAAAACGAA
>CAXBHV010000057.1:0-13101 GCA_963974855.1 uncultured Rhodopirellula sp.
CGCCATGGTGATTGGATTGGTCATCGCCGTGATCGAGCGGACGGCCGAACGATTCAGTGGCGAACCGAGCCTGCTGCATCCGATCTCGGGCTTCGTGGCAGCGATCTTGTCGCTCGGCATTGCACACTTCATCGTCCCAATCGACGACCGCTTGGTCACACTCGCAGGGTTGGTCGTGCTGCTGCCAGGACTCAGACTAACCGTCGCCCTCACTGAGCTGGCAGTGGGGCATTTATCAGCAGGGGTAGCACGTCTTGCCGGCGCGATCGTGATGTTGTTTACGCTGTTGTTGGGCGCCGCAATTGCTTGGCGTTTTGCACTTCCATGGCGTGACATCCCAGAGAAAATTGCGGTCACAGGGACTTATTGGCAATGGATCGCGTTGTTGATTGCACCGCTTGCGTTCGCCATCATCTTTCAAGCTCGGATGGCACAGTGGCCAGCAATCTTCTGCGTTTCGATGCTGGGGATATTGGTCCTTCGCTCCGTCGATCCTTTCTATGGTTCCGAAGTCGCCTCATTCTCCGCAGCACTGGCGGTCGGATGTGGCAGCAACTTGTACGCACGATTCCGTGGTCGTCCGGCGCTGATTGTGCAGACACCTGCAATGATCATCCTGGTTCCTGGATCGTTTGGCTATCGATCGCTGATCGCGATGCTGGATCATGAAACCATCGCTGGTATCGAGATTGGTTTCCACACCGTGATGATTGCAATGTGTTTGGTGGGTGGGTTGCTGATGTCCAACGCGCTCGTCCCCCCGAATCGAATTCTGTAATCCAAGAACGCCCAAATGAAAACTCCGGCGGAAGAGCTCGAGTCTGCCTATCGGCAAACAATTTACTGGTGCGAATTGCCGGACCAATCCGTCGCAATACGAATCGGTCAACCCCATCCACTACTGGATGCCGCATTGCGAAACGAAGCAGTGAACGAGTGGGCTTACATCACCGCCTATAACCCGCATTCGACACCGAGTACTCCGCAGCAAAACCGTGCAACGAACGAGCAATTAGAAAGCGAGATTGCCCGTCTCGGCTACTCGTACTGGCACGGCACCGGAATCGATCCCAAGGGGCAATGGCCGCCCGAAGCCAGTTTTCTGGCCTTCGGAATAGATCATTCCACCGCAGCCGATATCGGCAGGAAATACCACCAGAACGCGATCGTCATCGGACGTGTCGGTGGTGCTGCGGAACTGCTATTTTTGACTTCTGCACCTGGATGTCGCTGAAGACTCTACCCACCGTCCCCCCGTAGTGGATCTTGTTAATGATCCATTGCGGCAGTTGCTATAATAGCGGCACCCCCTTGGAGTTCACGCTATGTCCGCCGCCTTAAAATTTGCTCCCCGCTACACCGTCGATGACTATTCGCTTTGGCAGGGCGACTGGGAGTTGTGGGAAGGGCTCGCGATCGCAATGAGCCCCAGTCCCTTTGGCGTGCATCAAAACGCGGTGACACAGCTAAGCCGCTTGCTTGGCAACGCGGTTGAAGCGGCGAGTTGCGACGCAAATCCGCTGGTCGAACTCGATTGGATTGTGAGCCGCGACACGGTCGTTCGTCCCGATGTGCTCGTCGTATGCGGCCCGCTACCGGAGCGGCATTGCGAAAGCACTCCGGCGCTGGTCGCCGAGGTTTTGTCGGATTCAACACGACAGAACGACCTGACCTATAAGCGACAACTCTACCAACGTGAAGGAGTCGGCGTCTATCTAATCATTGACGTCGAGGCGAAGACGGTTCAAGTGGATTGCCGCCAAGCAGACGGCAGCTACGATACGCAAATCGCGGGCGACACAATTAGCTTGCGACTTTGCGAGGACTGTGAAATATCGATCCCAACCACAAAGCTCTTTCCTCGTTGAATCAGATAGGCAGGTGCGATCGCAGTCCCATTAGCCGGCTGGGCCATAGCTCTAATTTTGACGACAGGAACCGTGGCTAGTGGCTTGTTGATTTAGCGAGCCGTGACGCGTGAGTGGCTGGGTTCGACGCATTACCCTGTGCCTTACGTCCCACGGCAAACAAACCCCGCTTGCAATCGCTCTTTGTTAGCCCCCAATCATGAATCGAATTACTTTGCTAGCCGGCGGATCGGTGATTGTCTTCGTCATTTGCCTGGCGTTACTGTTTGCCACTGATACGAACCGCAGTTCCGATCGGGATGTCGATGCGAAACCTTTGATGCTGTACTGCGCGGCCAGTAACCACGCGGTGATGGAAGAGATTGTGCGTGATTACCAGCTTGAATTCCAGCGGAAAATTCACGTTCAATATGGCCCGTCGCAGACGTTGCTGTCGTCGATTGCCGTCAGCAAGGTGGGCGATCTGTTCCTGCCTGCGGACGACAGTTTCTTGAAGATTGGACAAGAAAAGCATTTAATTACACAGCAATTTCCCATTGCGGTGATGCACGCCGTGGTTGCCGTTAAAAAAGACAACCCGCACTCGATTTCCAAACTCGAAGATTTGCTACGAGACGACATTCGCTTTGTCCAGGCGAGTCCCGAAACCGCAGCGATCGGCAAGGTGACTCAGACGGCACTGAAACGCTTGGGGCGTTGGGACGAAGTTGACGCAGCAACGATTGGGTATCGCACGTCAGTCAACGAGGTAGCGAACGACCTCGAGGCGGGATCCGCAGACGCGGGCATCGTTTACGACGCGGTGCTGCACACCTATCCGAACCTAGCGTTAGTTCGTATCGATGAACTCCAAAATGCCACCTCACAGGTTTCCATCGGCATCATCGCGACAACGAACCATCGAGAAGCGGCAGAGCATTTTGCCCGTTACGTTTCCAGTAGTGCCCGCTCGCGCGAGCACTACAAGAACTACGGTTTTGACGTCAGCTACTGAACTGGTACAAGCTTGGCTTCGACGCCGAGCGTTCCCTTCGCAGCCGACTTGCTTTGGTCCAACACAAAAGGCCCAAATTGACGATCCAGATGCAACATCAGTACGGTCTCAGATGCCGCAACCAAGCGTCGCTCGGGTTTGAAATCGGATGTGTAGATCGCTTTCTTGGACACTCGAACTTCGTCGATCTTGCCGATGAATGGACGCGTGGCTTGGCCTTGCGTATCAGGATCGGCTCCGATGAACAGCGGCAATTGGTTGGTCGTTCGCTTGCCGGAGGCCTTTTTGGAACCTACAAGGATCCCGTCAACATACAGTTTGACTTCGGTCCCGTCATAAACGCCAGCCAAGTGAGACCATTGGTTTACGGGCAGCACATCGGTCGCTTTGGCACTGTAGTATTTGCCTTTTAAATTCACATCAAATTGTGGCACACCCTCATCCATAAAGAAGGCAAACTCACTCTGTTGAGTCTTGGCGATCAAGCCGCGATGACCGGCGGCTTGAACCGGGTTCACCCAGGCTTCGAGTGTGAAGGGGCCGTTGGGAAGTTTCAGCTCGGACGAATCCACTCGCACTACGGATCGTTCATCGACGACATTCAAGCAACGATTCTCGCTGCCACTGAAATAGTCGGCAGGAACGGCAGCCAATTTCATCGAAATCGGAGTCGAGGTCGGCGGCAAATTGATCCGCGTCGACTGACCAACATAATGCAGATCCATGCGGATGCGTGGATTGGTCAACTCGGCTTGCAAATCGGCTTTGCGTTGCAATCCAAACGACAATTGAAGTGTTTTGCCTGCTTCGATCGTCACATGTTGATGGTCAAGCGTAGTGGTCCAGTCTCGGTTCACAGGGTCCAGCGACGCGGTGGCTTCGATCGGTTGGGCCGAAGTGTTTGTCAACGAGAACGTTAGCTCGCCTGAAGCCGATCCATCGATCTGCAGCATCAAGTTGTTGTCAACCTCTTCAGGGCGAATCTTGCGTGCCTTGTCGACGTCGGCAAGAAATTCGGGAGTGAATTCGGTTGGATCGATGACCGAGCCGACGGGCAATGCCGCCACCGTGACACTTTCTTTGCGAACCGTCACCACGTTCAAATGGTGCAGGTATCCCGCTCCGGGAATGTCGGCCGACAAATGGCCGCCGGTGGTCGCCAAAGTGTAATAGGCGATACCGTCTTTGGGCCCATCAAAACGCATGTGATGAATGTGACCGGCGAACACGGCACTGACGTTTCCAGCAGACTTCAAAATCCCGTGAACTTCATCCCAATTGCCATCGGTGTAACCGGCACCGATCCAACGTGGGTGATGCAAGAACAAAAAAACGTGTTCCAGATCTTTATGTTTTTTGAGCGACTGACGCAAAAAGTCAAGTTGCTCGGTGCTCATCGTTTGCAAACGGCCTTCGTTAAACCCTTTTTCGTTGGTGGCCGAGTCTCCTTCGTCACTGTACAGGACAACAAAGCCCGCATTCTTGTGCTGGAACGTGTACCAAAGCGGCCCGAAGTGTTTTTCATAATTGGTTTCATGCTGGCCTTGGGGAGCTTTACCCTCGCCGCGCCAATAGACGTCGTGGTTCCCAGCGACAGGAAACCACTGCATCTTCAAACGATCCATGATTTCTTGGTACTCGACCATCTGTTCCATCCACAACGGCGCGTCGTTGTAACCTTGGATCAAATCGCCAACGGTCATGACGAGATCGGGGTCGAGCAAATTGGTGTCGATGACCGCTTGTTCGAGCACTTTCAAACCCGCAGGCACACCTCCAGTGCGATCACCGTAAACGACAAAGTGAAAGACGTCGTCTTCTTTGGCCAACGGCAGAACCCGCGATGATTTGCGAGTCGTAAAAAATTTGCCCGTATGATCATGGGTATGAGTGTCACCATGCACATGTGGATGCGGGCCTTCATGAGCTTTGGCGTTTGGAGCACACAGAATCAACAGCGAGAAAACAGAGCAATGCAGAAGTAGTCGTGACATCTTGTTAGTTAGACCGTGGGGGAGAGGGGGGGAGGAAGGGATGGGGCGAGACGCAAGACATCCCATAATACCTAAAAATTTTGCCGGTCACCGAGAAGCGGGTTCGCAAACGTGGCTACGAGGCATTTTTGGTCGTTCCGTCGCCGCGCAGATCAAAATTGTAAGTCGTCTGAGAATCGGAGACGCTGACCTTCAATTCTGACTGTTTGTTGTAGGTGACGGGAAAACGTTCGACCCGTTTTACTTTGGGGGCACTCGATTCGGACTCGGACTCATCCTCTTCTTCTCCCCGTTCGCCCGTACTAGCGACGGTGCTGATTCGCACCGTCTTGGGACCTTGCGTGACTCCCGTCGTTTTGCTGTTGAATTTCAGTTCGTAGTGGCCCGATTCATCGGTGGTGCCGTACGAAAACGTGCGGTCATCCGCTTCGAAAAAGACAACGGCACCTTCGACGGCTGCTCCATCCAGCGTGACCGTTCCGGTCACCGGAACCAAACCGATGCTCGAGTAATCAGCCTGCAGCGATCCGCCGCATCCGAGGGTGGAAAGCACCAGCACGATGCCCGCTGTGGTAATGAACGCCGCGGCTTGTAGATGAGGACGCATTTTATTTGACTCCTTCGCTGACCGACAGCAAGTTCGCAGCCTGCTGTCGCCCAGAGATGTTTTAGTTTGGTTTTCAATGAAAGGATTTTTTGTGCTGTGTTTAGTACTCAGAGACGATTTCGTGTCCGTCACGTGAGCCGATCGCTTTGTAGGTTTCCATGTCGAGTGAATCGGTGATGAAACGAACCGCACCGTCACTCATCGAGAAATGGGCGCCACCGACGTGATAGCTGCCGAAAGACAACTCCATCAGGTAACCGCTTGTCGTCGGCGCTTTGCGAATTGCATTGATTTGGGCGATCGTCGTGCCGACGACTTCCGAGAATTCCGATCCGCCGGTGCCACCATCGCAGCGGCACGGATCGGCTTGCGGTGAACCGATATACCAGTAATCCATTCCTTGACCGTCTTTGACAAATTCAGGGTCGGTGTAGGATTCGCCAATCATGATCGTGTTGGAGGTTCCGTCGATGATGTCGCGAAACTTGGTTTTGCTACAGGCATAGAAAATGCCGTCTTGATCGAGGTTTTCGAGCCCCTTGGTTCCGGCGACTGCGGTACTCGTATCATCGGAGCTCGATTCGGTACCTGCACTGCCGCGGTAGCTGCCAGGGACACGTTCAGGGATTCCGTTGTAATCCAGGTGTTCTTTCAGCGCCATACTGGGACAGCGGTAAGTCGAGATCACGGTGCTGGTGGCAATTTCGTTGGGCGAACCATCGGAGTCCCAGTTCCCAGGACCACTCTCTTGAAAGATCAGAGTTTGGTACAGATTGGCTTGCTCGATTTGCGGCAAGATGTGACCGCTCCAAGTCATCCCACGATCGTCCCAACCGTAAGGAAAGACACGAAAGGTATCGTGATAGGTGTGTAGTCCCAAACCAATTTGTTTCAGGTTGTTGCTACATGACATGCGTCGCGCCGCCTCGCGAGCAGCTTGTACTGCAGGCAGCAGTAGGCCGACTAAAACACCGATGATCGCAATCACGACCAAAAGCTCAACCAGAGTGAACGCACCGCGCAGAGAGCGGCGAGGATACTTCGCGGAGGTTGGATTCCACTGCATTTTTTCAATTCCGTTGTGGGTGACTTCGTTGAAAACGAGCGATCGTTTTCGTTGCGTTTTGTTTTTCAAATTCCGATCACTGTCATCTGATCGGCGGAAGAGTAGAGAAACGCGATGAGCTTTCTATCAACGAAATGTGAAGGAATCATGTAGGCAACCCCATCCGCCTTAGAGCCCCCCAACAGCACAAAACACCGAAAAAACAAGGGTCATTCCAGGTCACGCTAAGCGGACAACTAAGTGAGAATCGAGGCCAATAGCCAATCACGAACTTCCATAGAGGGGAGCGAGGCTGCCGATAAATATTTGCATTTATTCTGCAAAACAAAGGGGCGAACCAGAAACCCCCTCGGACTGAAAGCGAGCGTCCGGCGCAGAAAGACCTCAATAAACCCAGGGCCGCGTAGCAATTACCATATTAACCTGACGCGGGACGTCCGGTTGAGTACGCGAATCAATCGCGGTTGTAGTCGGGGTTAACCAAATTGGGCGGGCGTTTTCCGGTGCAGCCGGCCAGACAGTTTTCAACTGCCAATTCACCCATCTTGCTGCGAGTGGCAATCGTGGCGCTGCCGAGATGCGGTGCGAGCACCGCGTTGTCGAGATCGAACAGTTCCGGTTCAATCTGCGGTTCGTTCTCAAAGACGTCCAATCCCGCACCGGCAATCGTGCTTGCCTGCAACGCACGCGCCAACGCTTTCTCATCCACGACGGGGCCACGTGCGGTATTAATCAGATACGCCGTTGACTTCATTTGCCCGAGTCGTCGCTCGTCGATTAAGTGTCTTGTGCCTTCGGTCAAGGCAACATGCAGCGAGACGAAATCACTTTGAGCGAGCAATTCGTCCAACTCAACATACTCCACGCCAAGCTCGCGCTCTTCATCTGCCCCCATTCGTGTACGGTTCCAATACAGCACCTTCATATCAAATCCTTTGGCCCTTTGGATCATCGCGCGGCCGATGCGTCCCAATCCGACAAGCCCCAGCGTGCTGCCGCTGATATCCAGTCCTAAAAACTGCAGCGGAGCCCAGCCTTGCCAATTTCCGGCCCGAACAAAACTGTCGCCTTCGACGACGCGGCGAGCCACCGCGAACATCAATGCCCACGCCATATCGGCGGTCGAATCGCTGAGTACACCGGGAGTGTTCGTGACCGCAATTTTTCGCTTCGTCGCCGCAGCGACATCCACGTTGTTGAACCCAACGGCGTAATTGGAAACCACCTTCAAATTGGGATTTGACGCAAGCACCTCGTCGTCGATGATGTCGGTCAATTGACACAACAATCCGTCGACGCCTTGCAGACCCTCGAGCAGCTCCTGCTTGCTCAGCGACCGATCCTCGTGGTTCATCGTCAGCTGCGAACTTTCCCTCAGTCGTTTCATTGTGGCCGGCGGCAACTCGCGAGTGAGAAAGATGCGGGGCAGATCGCTCATCGAAAAAAACCTGTGTGCTATTCAATCGGTGGAAGGTAGAAACGGCGTTTTTGCGTCTGCGATATCGTAACGGATGTGGCTGTCGATCCTAGCACCGATTGGCCTAGGACGGATTGGCAATCGTGGCTCGACACATTCCAATCGAAAACAGGGGGGGACAATCGGAGATTGTCTGGACGCTTTTTGACGATACTTCTCGACCCGTGGAGGGGGTTTCTGAATGGCACGCAATGAACAACTGATTCGCCAACACAAGTTGCTTCAATTATTAGAAATGTCACGCTTCGGCAAGACGCTCGACGAATTACGCGATGATCTGGTCAGCGATTTGGGATTGACCACGCTGCACGAGCGAACGGTTCGGCGAGATGTCGAAGCGCTGCAAGCGGCCGGTTTTGACATCCAAACCGAAACGCTTGAACGTGGCAAGGTTTTCAAGCTGGGCCGTAACAACAAGGGTGTTCACGAGATTGGAATCTCCGCGACCGAGTTGATTGCGTTGTCGATTGGACGTGAATTGCTGTACCCGTTGCTGGGCACCCAATATTGGCGAGGGATCGAGACGTTCTGGAATAAAGTGCGTGAAGTGATTCCCGACGGCGTGTTTGAGCACTATGACCGCTACCGGAAAACGTTGTACGTGTTTGGTTCACCGAATAAAACGTACGAACAACATGAAGGAATGCTGAAAACGATCAATCGTGCGATCCTCGAGCACCGAGTGGTCGAGATTCAGTACGCGTCGGTCGGCAAACCGGTTTCGACACGGCGAATCGAACCCTACGGATTGGCGGTTTACCAGAGCAGCATCTACGTGATAGCAACGGCCCCGGAAGTCAAAGAGCCGAGCCAACGGTTACGCAACTGGAAACTCGATCGTTTTCGCCATGCTGTGGCGCTAGACGAATATTTCAAGCCCGATCCCAGCATCGAACTGGCCGACCGGTTGGGGCGGGGCATTGGGATTTTTTCGGGTGAATCGCCGACGATCGTCCACATTCGCCTGGGAGAACGAGCCGCCGCGTGGGTCAGCGAAGACCCCTGGCACCCGGAACAGCGAATGGAATTGCAGGACGATGGTACGTCGCTTCTGACCGTGCCTGCAGCCCATCCCCGCGAAGTACTGCCAAAAGTGCTGTCATTGGGCGTGGACGCCGAGGTTCTAGAGCCGAAAGAGTTCCGCGACGCGGTCGCCGAGGCGGTGCAAGGAATGGCGGCGAAATACTGAGTCGGCAATAACTTGACGATCACGGTGCAGACCCAAAGCTATCGACTTTTGCTAGCGGAGCTATTTTACTAGAGGGTGCGGGCTGATGGTTTAGTGAGCCGTGACGCGTGAGCGGCCGGTGTGTCGCACTACCCGGTACCTTACGGCCCACGGCTCACTGTCTCGGGGGTACTCGCCGTGGACTGAAAGTCTTGACGACATTCCGCTACGCTAAAAATGCATTCGCAGAATGCTAAATTCGGATTACGGCCATTGGATCCATGCGTCGGGTTCGGCCGGAACCACGCGGGTGAATCCATCGGCGAGCGGATCGGCGGCGTAATGATAGCCAAATGCGGTCCCAAGGGGCTGGTCATCGGTCGCGTATACCTCGACGCGGACGCGCCTGTAAAGATCATCAAAACCAGGCTGATTGGTCCCTTCGATCTGGTCCAAAACCCTCATCACTTGCGGCATTTGCTCGTCCGTGAAGCTCCAAAATTCGCCCCGCACTCGGTCCTCGCCCGCCTGCATTGCCGGATAATCGTGGCGATGAAACAGCATCCCCCGCGTCCAACCGACTTGAATCGATACAGGAATGCAGGGCCAAAGCGACTCGCGACATTCACCTCGTTTGAGTGTTCCGTAGACGAAGACAGAAGTCAGCATAGTGGTCCATTTTCCCCGAATAAAAGGCGAGTTGGCTCGAGAGGAAGGCAGGCGATTCTGAAAATATAATTCGAATGCATCGGTGAAGATCCTGCGGTGCTCTGGTTCTCAATCGCGGCATGATGCATGATGATGATCATTCCCCATTAATACCAGTTCTCTTTGCTACTATTTGCCGATGTCATTGGACCCTGAATTTGCTGCTGCTCTTGACGCTCATTCGATGGAAATCGACGAGGTGATCGCGCTAAAGCTGCAGTCCTATGCCGAAGCGATGTGGCGATGGAACGAGCAATTGAATTTGACCCGTCACACGACCTGGGACTTGTTCGTCAGCCGCGATTTGCGTGATTGCCTGCAATTGGCACCACTTTTAGAGGCGGGCGAGGAAGTTTTGGATCTGGGCAGTGGCAACGGAGTTCCCGGAATTCCGCTGGCAATTTTGCGGCCTGATATCGAAGTTTCGCTGGCCGAATCGGTCGCAAAGCGAGCCAACGCTTTAGGCGAAATCATCGAAGAACTTGGCTTACCGGTACCGGTATACGCCGCTCGCGGCGAAGATTTGCTCGAGGATTTCCGTTTTTCGAGCGTCGTCAGCCGTGCGGTCGGCAGCATCGCAAAATTTTGTCGCTGGATCGAACCCCACTGGGCCAGCGTCGATCGACTGCTTTTGATCAAAGGCCCAAAATGGGTGGAAGAACGGGGTGAGGCACGTCACCTCGGCTCGCTCGCGAATCTGCAACTGCGTCGCGTCGCGACTTATCCGCTGGGCGATGACGAGGCCAGTGAAGGGGTGATTCTGCAGATTTGGCCCGCTGGCCCGCGTGGCGCCCGCTACAACTAGCGTTGCTCGCGGCGTACCCGCCGCGGATTCACCCGAGCCATGCGCCGGGTTCACCTAGCCATACACGGGCGAACGTCTATACTCGTGCATTGAACGTGGCCAAAAATGGCCCAGCCCTCCCCCTTTTTGCACTCGATTCCTCGGCGCGATGTCGGACTACAACCTAACTCACCTCAAGCAACTTGAAGCCGAGAGCATTCACATTATTCGTGAAGTGGTCTCGGAATTTAATAAGCCTGTCATGCTGTATTCGATCGGCAAAGACTCGGCGGTGCTGTTGCATTTGGCACGAAAAGCGTTTGCTCCTGCCAAAATCCCATTCCCGCTGATGCATGTCGACACGACGTGGAAATTCCGCGAGATGATCGAGTTCCGCGACAACTTGGTGAAAAAAGAACTCGGCTTGGACCTGATCGTTTACACCAACGAAGAGGGTCTGAAGCACGACATCAAACCGTGGGAAGACAGCGAGCGGCACACGGAATTGATGAAAACCGACGCGCTCAAGGCAGCCTTGAACAAATACGGCTTTGATGCTGCGTTTGGCGGTGCCCGTCGTGACGAAGAAAAGAGCCGTGCGAAAGAACGCGTTTTCAGTTTCCGTGACAAAGCTCATCGCTGGGATCCCAAGAACCAACGCCCCGAGCTTTGGAATCTGTACAACGGCCGGGTGAACAAAGGCGAATCGATCCGCGTCTTTCCGATGAGCAATTGGACGGAACTGGACGTTTGGCAATACATCCACCTAGAGAGCATTCCGATCGTCCCGCTTTACTTGTCCGCCCCACGCAAGGTGGTCAATCGAAACGGCGTGCTGCTGATGCGAAACGACGATCGCATGCCGCTGCTGGAAGGCGAAAAGGAAGAAACCCGCATGGTTCGCTTCCGCACGCTCGGTTGCTATCCGCTGTCGGGGGCTGTCGAAAGCGAAGCGACAACGCTGCCCGAAGTGATTCAGGAAATGTTGTTGGCGACGACCAGTGAACGACAAGGCCGCATCATCGATCAAGACGAAGGCGGCGCCGGCATGGAAGAAAAGAAACGCCGAGGATACTTCTAGAAGTTTGAAGAGCGACGAGTGATGACGCTGCGTTAACGCCCATCCGCGAACGCTTCCTCATTCGCTCGCCGTCACTCTTCTGTGTTCTCCCCACGCCAAACTTCACCCTTTCAACTTCATATTTGACGTATGTCCCACAAATCTGATCTGATCGCCACCGATATCGAAGCCTACTTGAAGCAGCACGAGCACAAGCAGTTGCTGAGGTTCATCACGTGTGGCAGTGTCGACGATGGCAAAAGCACGCTGATCGGCCGCTTGCTGTACGACAGCAAGATGATTTACGAGGACCAACTGTCGCAACTCGAAGCCGACTCGAAAAAAATCGGCACGACGGGCGGCAATTTTGATCCCGCACTGCTGACCGACGGGCTGAAGGCCGAGCGTGAACAGGGTATCACGATCGATGTGGCGTACCGCTACTTCAGCACGGCGAAGCGAAAATTCATCATCGCTGATACGCCGGGGCACGAACAATACACACGCAACATGGCGACTGGCGCTAGTTCCGCCGACTTGGCTGTGATCTTGATCGATGCACGTCACGGCGTGTTAACGCAAACGCGACGCCACAGCTTCATCGTTTCCCTACTGGGCATTCGCCACGTGATCGTGGCGGTGAACAAGATGGATATCGTCGATTTTGATGAGCAGCGATTCAACGAAATCTGTGACGAATATCGATCCTTCGCGACTCGATTGGACCTGCCTGATTTGCACTTCATTCCGATCAGTGCGCTCAAGGGAGATAACCTGGTCGATCGCAGCGAGAACATGCCGTGGTACAGCGGCAGCACGATGATGAACTTCTTGGAAACCGTATACATCGGCAGCGATCGCAACCTGCAAGATTTCCGCATGCCGGTTCAATACGTGAACCGTCCGAACCTGAATTTCCGTGGTTTCTGTGGCACAATCTCCTCCGGCATCATCCGTCCGGGCGAAGAGATCATGGTGCTGCCGAGCCGGCAAAAGTCAAAAATCAAAGAAATCGTCACGTTTGACGGCAATCTCGACGAAGCGTTTGCTCCGCTTTCGATCACGCTGACGCTGGAGGACGAAATCGACGCCAGCCGTGGCGACATGATCGTCCGCGCGGGCAATCTTCCCAAGAGCCGCGATCATATCGATGCGATGTTGGTTTGGATGGACTCCGACGCAATGGTTCCGGGCAAGACGTACCTGTTTAAACACACCACGCAAACGTTGCCAGGCACGATCGACACGCTCAAGTATCGTGTGGATGTAAACACGTTGCATCGCGAGCCGGCACCGCAGTTAGAACTGAACGAAATCGGACGCGTCAGCATCTCGCTGAGCGGCCCACTGCATTTCGATGCCTACCGTCGCAACC
>CAXBHV010000058.1:0-12980 GCA_963974855.1 uncultured Rhodopirellula sp.
TTTTTTCTTATAGGGTTTGTGCTAATTTAGCGTAGCGGAAGTCGTCAAGACTTTCTTTCCATGACGTATGCCCCCCGAAACTCTTGACGAGTTCCGCTACGAAATGCTTCACAGCGTTGGCCCAAACGGCTAACGGGATTTCACCCAATGATTCCTGCCTAACTGCTTGCAAGGCCCCCCACAGCCTAAGCTGTCTTCCTCGCGTTTTCTTGTTTAAAATCCTCAGGAAACAATCAATCCGCGCATACAGCGAGTTCAAAGCTCACGATCTCGCCTACGGTTCCGGGATGATCGCTTGGGCAGTGCGATCGCCCACAACAAAATAACCAAGTTGATGATCGTTTTTGTCAGTGATCAACCAAACGGTTCCGGGGCGAGTAAGTTGGGGTTTGGACCAACCCGCTTCAAGAACGCCAAAGGACTGAAGGGGGGCGTCGCGATCACTCCGGAAAACTTTCACTGGCTGGCCGCTTTGGTTACTAAAAGTCACATTAAATTGATTCCCTTCTGGATTCGATGCTGGCACCGCATCCGATCCCGACGGGTGCCATTTTAGTTTCGTCAACGAAGATGGAGCCGGAGGGACAAATTCTGCGGGCTCTTTGGGGCCATGTTCTTTCATTCGTGAAAGTGTTGCGGCGAATTGTTGATCTCCGGCCAAATTGTTCCACTCGTACGGATCCGTGTCGATGTCGTACAGTTCCTCGTCACCGTTGGCGTAGTGAATGTATCGCCAACGCGAACCGCTGACGCTGTAGTTCTCGGGAGACATCAGTTGCGTCACTGCCATATGAGGCCAATCGGATTGCGGGTCTTTCAATAACGGAACCAAGCTGGGCTCGTTTAGCGACGCTTTCGGTGGCAGACCCGCCAGCTCAATCAAGGTCGGATAGAGACTCACCAAACTAACAGGTGACTCGCATACACTGCCTGATTGCGTTCCCTCTTCCAGGCCGCTGGATCCTGGGGGCACACGAACGATTAACGGCACGCGGGTGCAGACTCGCCAACCCGTGTATTTTTGCCAGTGTTCTTTCTCACCAAGGTGCCAACCATGGTCGCTCCATAACACAACAATTGTATTGTCGTTGTTAGGCCCGTCTTCAAGCGCCGTCATCACGCGACCGACCATCGCGTCAGCAAAGGCGATGGAAGCAAGATAGCCTTGGATCGCCTTCTTCCATTGACCCTCGTTTTGGATGTGGGCGAAATAGCGATTGCGTGCGAGCTTCGTTGCCGCTGGTGGCAGATCATCGAGGTCCGTGGAGTCATATCCTGGCGGAAGCTGGATTTGATCGAGAGGAAATTGATCAAAGTATTTTTGAGGGACAAACCAGGGCTCATGGGGACGATAAATACCGCACGCTAGAAAGAAAGGTTTGTCATGCTTTCGACTTAGTTGTTCCCCAATCCATTTCGAGACCAGCCAATCACCACCGAACTCTTCGTCGGTAACATCGAGTCCTCCCCAGTCGGTTTCGATGTATTGCCAAGGGCCACCGCGTGGCAAGTTGACCGGGCGATTGTCGGGGTACAGCGTTCTTGGAAACGGGTCCTCTGTCTCTTTGGGCGGGTTGTATTCGTCCCAGGACTGAGCGTCGATGATGTAATGGAGAATTTTGCCGCTGCCGGCCGACCAATAACCATGTCTTGAAAAATACTTGGGAATCAGTTCCGCGTCGGGCATGACGCTACGCATTTTTTGAAGGTTATCGTACATCCCCGACACGTAGGCCGGCTGTCCCGACATAATCGCCGACCGAGATCCGTTGCAAGCGGGCGAGCCGCAATGCGCGTTGGTAAACAGCAATCCCGATTCCGCGAGCCGATCGATATTTGGCGTGCGGGCTTGAGGGTGTCCCTGCAAACATCCAACCCAATCGTTTAGATCGTCGACCGAAATGAACAACACATTCGGCTGCTCCGCGATCGCAGGGGATGAAAGCGATATCAAAACCAGAATGATCATCAGCGACAACGAATTCCATCGCAGACAACGCCGCACAGTGACAGTCGGTTGCATACTCAATCTCCAAGCTCTAGTGGAATCGATCCCGTAATCATGTTTCCAGCAATGCTGCTTCGTTAACGCCCGTCGTCGTTAGTAACTCGGCGCCTCGAACTCGCGGCGAAGACGTTCGTATTCTTCTGTCAATTTGGTTCTCATCGCGGAGTATTCTGGATTGTTGTAAACGTTCACCATCTCGCTCGGATCTTTCACCAAATCGAACATTTGCCATTCGTCAGTAGCTGGAAGATAAAACAGCTTGTGACTCTTCGTGCGAACTCCAAAGTGTTGTGGGACCGCGTGCTCCCCAAGTTCATAGTAGGCATAGTACAGCGAATCACGCACCTTCTTAGAACTGTCAAGCAACACGGGCATCAACGATTTCCCCTGGACTTCGGCGGGAATCGGCAGCCCCGCACACTCCATGAATGTCGGTGCGTAGTCGATATTTTGAATCATCGCTTCGGGTCGCGATCCGGGTTGGATCTTGCCGGGCCAGCGGATCACGAACGGCATTTTGAACGATTCTTCAAACATCCAACGCTTGTCGAACCAACCGTGTTCGCCAAGGTAAAAACCTTGATCGGACGAGTAGATCACAATGGTATTTTCTGCCAGATCATTGTCGTCAAGGTATTTCAGTAATCGCCCCACGCTGTCATCGACCGCCTTGACTGTTTCAAGATAGTTTTGTGCATACCGTTGATACTTCCACTGCACTAACTGGTGATCATTGATTTTACCAGCTCGGTAGTCACGAACAAACGCAGCATTTTTCGGAGCAAAATGAGCGTCCCATTTTGATCGCTGCGAGATTGTCATTCGATTGTATTCGGGGGTTCCATAATTTCGAAACGATGGCAATTTGAGATCACCTCGTTCATCGTCGCGAAGTTTCAAATCGTAGGCCCATGTCATGTGGCGATCGATTTCCATTTCGTTCTTCGCCAACGTGGCGGAACGATTGGCGTAGTTGTCAAACAGCGTCGCGGGTTCAGGAATCTCAACTTCGTCAAGCGATCCCAGATGACGCAGCGCCGGTGCAAACGTCCGATGCGGGGCCTTGTGCTGGCACATCAGCAGGAAAGGTCTGTCCTTGTCCCGTTGCTGCAACCAGTCAATGGATTTGTCCGTGGTCAGATCCGTTACGTAGCCTTCGAATTTTTTCTGCGAGCCATCCATTTGCAGGAAAACGGGATTGTAGTAGTGCCCCTGGCCCGGCAGTATCTCCCAGTAATCGAACCCGACAGGGTCAGTGTGCAGGTGCCATTTGCCGATCACCGCTGTTTGATAACCGGCGGCTTGGATCGATTTCGCAAACGTCCACTGGCTCGAATCAAAGCCTTTGCCGTCGTTTCGCATAAAGCCATTTTTATGGCTATGTTTTCCCGTCAAGATACAGGCACGTGATGGGCCACAGATCGAGTTCGCACAAAATGAATTTTGAAACAAAGCTCCCTCTCTTGCGATTCGATCGATGCTGGGCGTGGGAGCCACTTCGGCCAAAGGACCGCCATACGATGAAATCGCGTTTACAGCATGATCGTCTGAGAAAATGAACACGACGTTGGGACGAGCCGAATCCGCAGCGGATAACTCGACCATCAAAGGACACAGCACAAGCCAGACGATACTGGCGTGAATCATATTCATAGAGAACTTCATCTTTTTGTTTCCAACACAAACGACATTAGGTGAGTGAGAATCTTGCACATTCCTCTCGGTGCAGGCACTGCAGTCTAACTGATGTTAGTAGTCGTGTTGGCCAATGCAATCCAAAGTCTCATTTCAAGATCGTGCCAGCGAGTCGATGTCGCAATTTGTTATATCGATGTCGCATTCTCTCAATTCGAGCCACAGTTTCTGTGCAAACAAAAAATTGGCGGGGGGGGTGCCGCTGGTGCGTTGTGTTGTAATGGTGATGTATTCCGCCACAACTGCCGTTAGGGGATTGCATTCCCGGCAATGCCCCGGACCGCACTAATGGCCCAATAAAATGGGCGTCCCCTTTGTGGTTTTTCCACGCCGACGTCATCGAATGTTGGATAAGCGAAAGAGAGTTTTTATTGTGCGCAAATACTTGGTTCAGTGATCCAATTATCCAATCACACAACGCACATAAAACCTAATATCTGTAACGGGACAAGCGTTGTGACAACGCGGCGTCGGCGGAGCGTTTTGAACCGTCCCCTTAGCGCAACTCCAAGGTTCATCAGCGGAACCTTCCGAGTTGGGTTTGGTCATTTTCTTCTGTTCAACTAAGGGTGGACAATGAGACGATTTAAAGTTGCACAAGGATTCACACTAGTAGAGTTACTAGTCGTGATCGCGATTATTGGAGTGCTTGTCGGACTTCTATTGCCGGCGGTACAAGCAGCTCGTGAAGCTGCACGGCGAATGAGTTGTAGCAATAATTTCAAGCAGATTGGCTTGGCGATTCACAATTACGAATCGACCTTTCAGCAATTGCCTATCCAAGGCGGAGGGACCTCGACCCTAATTTCGGGACGAGAAAAGGTCCCTGGAAGTAACAGTCTTGAATTGTCCGCATTGGTCGGGCTTACGCCATTCATCGAACAGCAGGCGCTTTGGGAGCAAATCTCCAATCCATACCGGGTCCCAGCGGGGCAACCCGGGGCTGGTAACCTCTACGCCCCCATGGGCCCTTATCCAGGCCGCGTGTTCAGTCGTCTCGTCGCGTCGGATGCGGGGCCCTACGATCCCTACGAATCGGATATTCCAACTTTCCGATGCCCTAGCGACCCTGGTGTCGGACTTCCCGCAATGGGGCGAACCAATTATGGCGTCAGCATGGGAGACTCTAGCGACGCCACCAACCTTGGCCAGATCTATAACACAAATGGGACGGCGAAATCGACGACCATCTTCCAGGTAGCCAACGCCAGCAACCGAGGCTTTTTCAAGAGTCAGTTGAAAAGCACCTTTCGTGATGTTTTGGATGGATTGTCCAACACGATTGCGATGGGTGAAATGGTCACCGACATCGGTGATGATGACAAACGGACGAGACCTGTGAATGGTAATTCGGGGTCGACAGGGCCGTTGAAATCCAGAGGCGGTGCGGTAGCGTGCCAGACCTTTGTCGATTCGGATCGACCTTTGTTCTGGAATTCGGGTGCTCCCTTCACTTCGAGTGCCGTGGATAACCGCCGCGGTTATCGCTGGGCTTGGGGCTTGCATCTTCACTCGGGGGTCTACACGGTCCTGCCTCCTAACAGAGAGTTGTGTTTTAGCGGCAACTTCCACCAATCCGAGGCCGTGTGCCCTCCCAGCAGCCGACACCAAGGCGGGGCTCATGTCTTAATGGGCGATGGTGCCGTCAAACTTATCACGGACTCCATTGACGCGGGAAATCTAGGTGGCCGAGCCATGGTTTCAATCGACAGCCAGAACGATGATCCGTTGTCGACTGCCGGTTCAGCGAGCCCCTTCGGACTATGGGGATCCCTTGGTACTCGTGCCTCTAGGGAAGTACTTAGCGACGAGATTTAATCGCTAGATGACATGTTGTAGAGAGCGTGTCCGGACTCCGGGCACGCTTGCTTGCTGGTTACTGCTTCTTTAGTTTTCTCGTGCTTGAGGGCAGCGAAATCAATTTCGTTGCTTTTGAAATGAGTTGTCTTATTGTTTCCTCAGGAATCTGAGTTTGTTATGAACATTCGCGTGTATTCGTTTGTCGTTTTGCTGTTGGCCGTATGCTCCGTGGGTTGCGCGGAGAAGAACGTAGAAAAAAGCTATGACGCTTCCGATGTTGAGCAGCTATTGAAGGATCATCCGGAACTAAGTGAACCACCACCGTCGGAATATGACGAGTGAGTTGCGATTGATTTGAATCGAGACCGAAAAACGAGCAGGACCTGAGTCTTCCTGCCTGTATCGCTCTCCTGCATTACGAAAGCCCATCTCTGTCGGCAAGGCCGCAAGAGGTGGGCTTTTTTTGCGGACCATTCGGGAAGAATGGGTGGCATGCACTGGCAGGCAATCAATTTTTAAAATTGCTTTGCATTGTAGATCGCTAGCCACCGTTCTGCTGAAAACAGAGGCTGTGTTGGCGGCCGCTGCCGGTGCGTTGCGCTGCAATGGTGATGTAGTCCGCCACAGCTGCCGTTAGGGGATTGGATTCCCGGCAATGCCCCAAACCGCATTAATAAACCAATAACATGGGCGTCCCCCTTTTGTGGATTCCCCACGCCAACGCCATCGAATGTTCCGTAAGCATCAGCGTGCTTTTGTTGTGCGCAAATACTTGGTACTGCGATCCAATTATCCAATCAAAAGACGCACATAAAACCTACTATCTGTAACGGGACAAGCGTTGTGACAACGCGGCGTGGGCGGAGCGTTTTGAACCGTCCCCTTAGCGCAACTCCAAGGTTCCTCAGCGGAACCTTCGAAGTTGGGTTGGTCATTTTTCCTGTTCAACTAAGGGTGGACAATGAGACGATTTAAAGTTGCACAAGGATTCACACTAGTAGAGTTACTAGTCGTGATCGCGATTATTGGAGTGCTTGTCGGACTTCTATTGCCGGCGGTACAAGCAGCTCGTGAAGCTGCACGGCGAATGAGTTGTAGCAATAATTTCAAGCAGATCGGCTTGGGCATTCACAATTATCATTCGACTTTCAATCAACTGCCTGTCCAGGGTGGTGGTGCAAACGGAAACGGATTTGGAGACGGGGGAGGTAACATCACGTCAGGCGGAGGGCGTAGTTCACGACGGCTTAGTTTTCTCGTGGGCCTGACCCCGTTTATCGAACAACAAGCGTTGTGGGAACAAATCGCGAACCCTAGCAGCGAGAATACCGTGGGTTCCACCATGACGGGATCGTGGAGCCCCATGGGACCCAACCCTTGGACCCAAGACGGTTATGTACCATGGGCCAGCGAGATCCCATCGTTCCGTTGCCCAAGTGATCCAGGCACGGGACTGCCAGCTCAAGGCCGCACCAATTATGCGTGTTGTCTCGGTGATGGAATCTATGTCTATCACTACACGGATCCTCATCCTTGGGGTGATCACCGAGGTTATCCTGGTGGAGTTTCAGAAGCCACCGCGGGCCAACGGGCACGCGGTAGTCATCGCGGAATGTTTCGTCCGCGAGTATCGATGAAGTTTCGTGATACGCTCGATGGTTTGTCTAATACGATCATGGGTGGCGAAATTGCAACCGACCTTGGCGATCGGGATGTACGTACCGATCTTGGCATCGTTTCTGCCTCGTCAACACAGGCACCTTCGGCCGGCCAGGCCTTTCTCGAGCCTGGTCTATGCGACGACCTGGTCGATCCCGCCCGTCCAAAATTTTGGCCGGCTTCCGGCGTGTCTCTTATGCCGTCGTCTGACAAACGTGGGTATCGCTGGGCCGATTGGGGGCCTGTGTTCTCGGGTTTCTACACTTTGCACGCACCCAATAGTGCTGCCTGTACGACTTCGAGTAACTCGGCGACCTACGGTGGCCCCATGTCCACAAGTAGCCGCCACCAAGGCGGAACCCATGTGTTGATGGGAGACGGTGCAATCAAATTTGTCACCGATTCGATCGAAGCAGGAAATGCAGAAGCCGCAACGCCGTATTGGTACAGCAATTCAGACAATAACCTTGTCGGCGGCGCGAGCCCTTATGGACTCTGGGGCGCCTTGGGCACCCGAGCGTCACGTGAAGTCATTTCAGACCCGCTTTAGTCCCCCTCCCTCGTCAATGGTCCAATACTCTGTCTCGCGAGGGCTCCATCTTGCTTTGCTAAAACGCAGGAAAGGCCTCGATGCGAGACAGTGACTAACATCTAGAAATCATGAGAATACAAATGAAAAAAATGAAACCAATCTTGTTATTAGCGATCTGCTGCATCTCGATGGCCATCACCGGTTGCGATACGGGCGGCCCGCCGAAAATGATCGTGCCAGAGAGATCAGCCGAAGAAATTCAGGCGGCCGTGGATGCAAAAGAACAAGCGGGGCAAGGGCAACCCGACTGATAAGCCGGGGGACTCGACGCATCGATAGCCCAGCGTCCTGAGTTTTCGACATCAAGTAAATGACGATCGAGAGTAGCCGCCAGGCTGCTCTCGATTTTTTTTGCCCTGACCGCTGCGGCGAGGCAAAAGTCAATGTCGACATAGCCACCTTCGTCTACGTCCTAAGACATCAACGGCGATGGTAGTGCATTACTCAGTCTCTCTCGCTTGGTGTTTATTGCATTCGCTTGGTCGGGCTGCTCTGGATAATCCATACTTACCCCAAAAGGAAGTTCAGTATCAAATGGATTGGTACCCTTACCTCTGGAACGAGATGAGTGGAATGGCGATTTCCGGTCTCGCTTGGGCCACTGCCGATGGGCTTGTTTGCGACACTGCACTCCATCCCAATCAGACAGCTCCTACCCGGCAATTGCAGCAAGAAGCATCCGAAATCGGCTAACGAAGACGCCTCCTAACACGCTGACTAAAACGAACGCAAGAGATCAACGCCCGCCATCCAGTGCGTTTCAATTTCTCGGCGAAACAGAACTGGATAGACTAATGTGATTGCTGGGTGCATTTCCAATGCTGTTCCCGGATCACAACGAACAAGGCGATTCACTCAAGATCGCGAGGCGTCGCGATCGCCCCAGATCATTTTTTCATCTTTTTGCCATACATTTTTTTGCCTCCAAGCCGATCAGCGCGGTCGGATTGACCAAAAGGTCGCAGAGCAAACGAAGTCGCTGGTCAATACGCCTCTGTTCTCTCCGTTTCCTCCTGTTCATTCAATTCTTCTTGCGGCGAACAGCCCATGCTCCAACGTTCGCGGACAAATCTTGCGTTGCCGATCAAACAACCTTCGCGTTCGTGACGCCAAACCACACTCGCTGGTTGCGTGGTCGAAGGTCCGCCACGAATCACACGAAGGGACACGAATGGCGTGCAGCTCCCAGATTCGTGTTCATTGGTGAGATTCGTGGCTTTTTCCCTGTTGCGAGCGCGGCCGACGATTGCTCGCCCCTTCGCTCAACGCTGATTGGCTAAACTGTGGTGTCGGCGTGGATTGAACTGGTCACTTTCCCCCGCGTCACCCAAGCAAGGGTTGAACTAAAGTTGCCGCTCTGACGTCGCAGAAGTGGTTCATCTTGGGCGGCAACCTGGTTAACTCAATCGTTCTGGCATGGAAGAAGTTTCGCAGTCGAATCGATTACTCCACTACATTGCCGGCAAAAACATGTGGGGCAAAAAGATGCGTATTGTGGGGAATGAGCCCAGCGTCGCGATCGCCCCGGATCAATTTTTTATTTTTTTGCCAGACATTTTTTTGCCTTCGAGTCGATCAGCTTGGCCGGATTGACCAAAAGGTCGCAGAGCAAACGAAGTCGCTGGTCAATTCGCCTCTGTTCCCTCCTGTCCATTCAATTCTTCTTGCGGCGAACAGCCCATGCTCCAACGTTCGCGGACAAATCTGGCGCTGCCGATCGAACTTTGGTATCCTCTTAGTGTGAACTTGTTCTGATGGTCGGGGCAACACCCGCACCAGAATAGCCCATACTAACTGGTGCACCTGAGTCCTCGAAAATACATTGCCTGATGGTGTCTCGTCCGCTCGGACTGGGTGACCACCAACCACACTTGGATTAAAATCCCCCTGCCGCTGTACCTTTCCAATTGCTCCGCTTGCTCGGTCAGATTCTTCATGGAACTTACTGCCAAACCAATTCCGAAACTCCGACGGATCAACGGCGCTGCACTTGAATCCGACCTTGACTTCATCGCCGTACTTGCATTGGTGCTTGGCGGGCTGGCATTGCTTGGAATCCCTATGTTCCACGGTGTTGCTGGCTTCCTGTATTTTTGCTCCGTCGTGATTGGTTCGTTTCTGACCTGGCTACTGCTTCGTACGCTCGCTGAACTAGTCCGCCTGCAAAAACGAATCGCCGGGATGGACTACGCTGGCCGAATCTCTGGTTCGTACGTCGATACGGTTTCGACGTGCGGGAACTGCGGCGCAATGCTATATTCGGATGTTTGCTGCGATGGATGCGGTGCTCGATTGTTGAAACCTGACGCCGATGGCCCGACCCAAGACGACCGATAACCACTCGTTGGTAACAGAGCGGCGGCGGTCGTGTCTCAAAGTGGTAATTCGCCGCCCGCACATCGCTACCGTTATTTGCCTGCACACGATCGTGTTCATCGATCGGATCACTTCTCGCGATGCCACAAGATTCAGCTGAAAGCCAACGATGACATTTCTGCCCTACATTTTCGTTTGGAGTGGACTTGGTTTGATTGGGTCGCTTTTGCTTCTAACAAAATCTGCACGCCCGGAACGTGCGCTTTTCATCGTCCTGTTTTCGCTACCGCATGCAGTTATATTTGGCCCCCTCTTCTTGATGATGAATTTGGCCCGACGATCGCAAAAGCTCTGCCCATTCTGTCAATCAAGTATTGATCGAGAGGCTATTGTTTGCGCAAAATGCACGAGAGAATTACCGGCCTCATCGTGACTTCATGTTTGTTGCCGATTCAGAAGACCGAATTCACAGACCGGATTGCAAATAACCATGAGTTGTTTCGGCGCCGGGCTTGCCGTTTGCTTGGCAATGGAAAGTCAATCGTCCTGGCCCGCCCCCCCTACCATTTACCAACAAAAAGCGGCCATACATGGACATAGCACGAATCGCGGTTAACGCCATTGCTCTGTCTGCGATTTGCGTATTCGGATGCCGTCCCGACATCGTTCCTAATGCCACGCAAGCCATTCAGGTCATCAATAAAATGGCGAGTGCCTACGCTACGTGCCAACCTTACTACGACTCGGTGAATGCAGCCGTCCGACTGAAAAACAAGCACTGTAAAGCCGCCACTTGAATCCTTATGAACCTCCTGACGAAGCCGACGATTCGGCACCGGCCGTTACACCGCAGCTCAATCAGAGGACCGCTAAACCTGTGCGATCGTTCGTGGTTGCTATCTTCGTGGCAATGATATGCTCCGGACCGTTTGGTGCGACACACCCGACTCAGACTCTGGTCGTCATAGTGTTGCTTGGCTTCGCCAACGTCTATGTGGATCATCTACTCGGACGTTGATGCTACACGCTGTCATTGTGCGAAGGATCGCCTGGAGGGCAGTGGGAGTTGGGAGTGGAGAATCGGGAGTGAGGAGTGCAGATGGCCGCGTCGCTAAAAAGGCTACCTGAGAAAAACGATTCCTTGGAAATCGAATGACGGTTTCGTGCCGTTAACGCCAGAGAATGGCGGAAGGGTGATGAGCGAAACCAATTGGAATGAGTTTTTCTGCAGTGTATTCGCTTCCATTCCGGCTTGTCCGGGAGGAGCGGGCAACTGGAAGCTACCGATGCAACTTTCCTCCGTAATGGATCTCCGCTTCGGGCTTGTCCCGGCGGAATCCACGAATTGACATATTGTGATCACACGATTTGGGAAAATGCATTTGCAGACAGAAAGATTGATGCGACAGAAAAATAGAAAGACGATACGTGTCGCGTCCGAATATTAGCAACGATCACAGTCGCCGCTGCCTCGGCTCGTGGGCGTCGCTGTTCTTCGCCGCTCGCTGAATAGTACTCCATGATCCCGGCCCATCTGAATTCGGCTGTCCCTCATTCGCCTGTCCTTCTCCCTTCCTTTCCAAGGCCTGTTTGGTTCGTCGCCGGTTCGGCAAACAAGTCAGAAAGATTGATAAAGACGGAGTTCGAAACCCCACGCTTACGCGTGGGGCTAAATGCTGCCGCCACTACCGCGGCTAGTTTTGAGTCCTACGCCGCTTTGCATTCTGCACTTGGCGATTTCACCATGCGGCACTCATTCGTGATGATTCGCGTGATTCGCGGGCAAACGCTCAGGTGCGGTATTGCGCCACGAATCAGGCGATTTTGCACAGATCGCAATAGGTGTTCAAGCTGTCTCATCACAATGCGGCCGGTGGATCTGAGTCCATTCGGTGATCGATCAGACTGTGAACAACGAGACAATGTCCAAATATTGTGACACCCCATGGAGCAATCTGTGGCAAACCGTGAACACAAAGCGTATCCTAACATCCGCGTCCCCCCCTACTGATCGCCCGAAGTACGGCAACGCGCTTTTGCACCTGGCAGCATCAACTTGCCGTACCCGCTGATCCTCGACGTTACGCCACTAAACAATGACTGAAACCGAAGAACAAACGGCACGCTCGACATCAATCGAATCGCCGCGACGCTCAGTCGTTGCAGGCGTGGGGCTTGTCATTGCGTTACTCGGTTTGATCGCGGCTGTGCTGTCGCCATGGATCCTTGACGCGATCGAACCGGAACGAAAACCGATCGATGAAGTGGCCGTCGAATTCGCAACAAAAGTGAAGGACCGACTCATCGCGAAGGCCAAGAAGCAAGAGTATGTGCCGCCTGTACAAACGGACAAAGGTTTCGATATCGCGAAATGGTACCCTGCGGGCACAATTACACTGGGGTTGTGCGGAATCTGTCTTGGCGTCGGTGGTTTCTGCAAACACGAGGACGTACGCATTTCCGGCTCTTCCGTGGCGGTTGGCTTGGCGGCCATCGTGTTTCAATACTTCCTCATGCTCGCGGCGGCCATACTACTTTTCTTGTTGGTCGGAATCATCTTGTCCGCTTTGGGAATCGATCTGCCCTCGCTGTAAATGTTGACAAGTAACTAGTGTGATAGGAAGGTGGATCCGGATAGCCCAGGCACCTTAGCTACACGAGCGGCAGCACTATTCGAATCATAACAACAACTCACGCAGCGGCCTGGGAAGGATGGCTCGGATGTCATCGATTTCTCCTTCGCTGACATGGGATTTAACGACCTTCATGACGGCATACGTCAGCCGCTCTGGGTCCACACTTGGGTCGTTGGGAAACGCTTTGAAAACGTGCGTCAAAAACGCTTCTTTGGTGCGGTCTTTCACTGGCACTGCGTTGGGTTGCCAGCCTTCGTAGAACATACCGCGAAGA
>CAXBHV010000059.1:0-12786 GCA_963974855.1 uncultured Rhodopirellula sp.
CCTTTAGGGCGTGCTCGACCTCTCCCCCGACTTCGTCGGTGGAGAGGTAACTGCACTATCGGCCGGAAGAAAAAGTCACCTCCAATATCCTACAACAAGCCCAAAGTTTTAGCGGACCAGCACTAGCCCCGGTTCAGCGCCGGAACCGTGGCTATTTCGTCCTTGTAGCCGACAGTTGTGAACCCGCCGGGGCATACCCAGAGCGGAAATCATTGACCAGGATGGCAGCGACGCTGGGTGTTTAGGTTGCGATTGGATGGATACAGAGACGTCAGAATATTTCTTACAAGCAGATCAGCGATATTCCTCTATTCTGGCTTTGGCAATATTGCCAAGATACGATAAGTTCGCCCCATGAGCGATATACCACCCTTCAACTCGTGGACCCGCTCGTGTGGGCGAACTTCTCTCTCCCTAGTGATGCAACAAATATCGGCACACGGCTTGCATCGAAAATGTGCTTCGTTGTCTCAGGTGTGACCTTTGATGATGCCGAATTGTCCTCGGTTAAAAAAATCGTTGCGCTCGGCGGAGTGAAATCGAGAGTTCAAACCCACGGCGAAATGACGGTACAGCAACTTATCGACTTGGTCGCGTTTCTGGAATTGCTGCGAGATTGTGAGTCACTCGACGCGTGCGAACGGCTGTCACAATCACGACTCGAACGAGCCATTAAATCTGCTGTCGTAGTGGACGAGGCAACGAGTCCTGCCGCATGGGACTCGTTGCCTCGTCCACTACCGGTGATGAATACAAGATCGCGGTTGCCCAACCTCAGACGCTATTCCCGTTCGTCAAAAATCTCCAACTGGTCAAGCGCATCGATGGCCTCGTCGTAGGTGCTGTAGGGTCCTGGGTCAGCCAATTCGCCGCCTGCCGCAGCAGCGGCATCTTCGGGTGATTGGCCTGAATAGACTTCAATGACTTCGAAGCCGTCATCGATTTCGATGATTGCGAAGGATGGCATTTTATCACCTCGAATCTGTGTAAGGAAATTTCCGACAAACTCCATCTCTTGGATGAAGGAAATGACTTGAGTACGACTTAGGTGCAATTGCAGTGCCAAGCCAGGACGCAGTGTTGACGTGTATCACTCAAATTATCTACTGGCTATCTTCTGGCATCGCTGAAGCAACTCAGCATGAATTTTCTCGCAATTTAGCAGCGGCACGGACCTTGCCGAGGGAAAGGAATCGAATCATTTAGTCGTCCGTTCGAACTGCGCAAGCAACAGTGTGGCAGGCTGAGCTACGAATCGGCCCTGGCAATGCAATCGTGATTACCCCACCGATCCCCTCACCGTCCTCGACGTCGATGGATCCTCCGTGTGCTTCTACAATCCGACGACAGATCGGCAACCCCAAACCTGTACCGTGGCCCTTGGTCGTGAAGAAGGGTTCGAACGCCGCGACTCGCTCTTCTTCGGAAAAGCCAGGCCCATTGTCTCTGACCGTGATGCGAACCGTTTCTTCATCGTTGACTTGGCAAATCGACCAATCCACTTCGACACGTGGCTCGCCTTCGCATGCCGCGATCGCATTCTCAAACAGGTTTCGCAACACTTGTCCGATTCGGACGGGGTCAACTTTGCACTGGACATCGTTATCGGTAACACAAAGCTGAGCGTCTGGGCGCCCCCCAGCACATTGCAGATGGTCCCAGACTCGATGAACGAGGTCGTGCAATCGGCGTGGCGATTTGTTCAAAACGATCGGCGCGCTGAATTCACGCAGCTCCTCAAAGTGGGATTGTAATTGTGAGCTAGCGTCTTCGATCGCCGACAAATCACTCAACAAATCCGCGTCGTTTTCGTGCATCAATCGGATCAAGTCGACGCGAGCTCGAATCCGCTGTAGTAGACTTCGACTCTCGTGTGCCACCGCAGCAACGGCGGTTCCGACCGCAGCGAGTCGCTCCGATTGAATGGCCCGCTGCTGAGCTGATTGCAGTTTCATTGCCCGCTGCATGCTGCCAAGCAGCAGTTCGGGGCAGATTGGCTTGACGATGTAGTCGCTCGCCCCATGTTGCATCGCTTCAATTGCGTGCTGGAGATCCGACGACCCGGTCGCGATCAGGATCGTCGCGTCCGGCGCACGACTGCGTAGTTGCGGCAGAAGCTCACCGGCAGTCATGTCCGGCAGATGCCAGTCGATAATGATCAGGGCGTACTCGGTTTCGTCGACCCGATCAATCGCATCCGCCGCCGTGGTGGCCGTGTCAGCATGATAGCCATCCATATGCAAAATATCGCAAAGGTTACTTCGGGTGTCTGGGTCATCTTCGACAATCAATACTTTGGTCGCCATCGTATGCCCTTGCCCTCATTGTTACACGAATTGCGTCTGCATAAACTTGAATGATATCGGTGTGATGACGCGACTGCAGTCGCACTCTTACTCGCGCCCATGTAGGGAATTTCCTGACATGCGGCATGGCCCCTGTGGTGGTAGCGAATCCCAGCGAGGGATGAGAGCGGTCACATTGACACACCCGCCGTGCGAGTTGTCACCACGAATCGTTAATGCTGGCAACGGGATTTCCATTATAAAATTGATTCGTTGCGGGGCGGGGGATTGAAAACAACGAACTTCTGTGCAGGACTTGTCGGCGGTCAAGTGACGGGCTGTCCCTGCGACGCTGGCGGCACAGAAGTTGCTTTCTTTTTCCCCGGAGAGGCCATCAAATGAACCAGCCTTATGCTATGAGCTTGTCGACCAAACGAATCATGGTTGTCGACGATCATCCGTCCACACGCGATGGATTGATCACTCGTGTCGCCTTAGAACCGGATCTGAAAGTGGTCGGTGAGGCGAGCGATGTCAACGAAGCCATTGAGGTGATTGGTGAAGTTCACCCGGACCTCGCGGTCATCGACGTTTCTTTAAAGTCGACGAGCGGCATCGACCTTATCAAAGCGGTGAAAGAACGCTTTCCCAGCGTCAAAATGCTCGTCTGGTCGATGTACGAGGAATCGCTGTACGCCGAGCGGGCGCTTCGTGCCGGCGCGATGGGCTACATCAACAAACAACAAGCCACCGACACGATCATCGACGCGATTCGCACAGTTCTAGGTGGCGAATTGTTCCTTAGCAAAGCACTCTCCGCCAGAATACTGCAACAAGTAGTCGCTGGGAAAAAATCCGGTCCTGTCTCACCCGTTGAGTCCCTGTCGAACCGAGAGCTCGAAACGTTCCGACTGATCGGCCAGGGCATGGCAACAAAGGAGATTGCCAAGGCAATGTGTCTGAGCCCCAAGACGATCGAGACCTACCGCGCTCGCATCAAAGAGAAGCTGCAGTTGGACGACATATCATCGCTGACTCGCGAAGCGACTCAGTGGGTCTTGGAAAACGGCTAAGCATGACCGTTCTCTACTGCGGTCCTTTCTTGCATGGCCCCCGACCGACGTCCGTTTCGAACGACCGGGCCGCTTCTTGCCATGGGTTGGAAATTTGAATTTCGTCGCCTTGGATTCCCCTTCGAGTATCGTGCTTCGCAAGTCCGTATCGGTTGTGGTAGTGGCTTGTGTCCATGACCTCAGCCAGCTTTGACGATGTCCAAAATTAGTTCGCTTCGGTAACTCGAATACCGTGTTGGACTTTCGCGGTCGGATGCAAGACGACGATATCACCTTCGGAAACTCCTGATTTGATCTCGGTATCCCAGCCACTCGACTCGCCAGGCACCACGGTACAAAGCTCCGCAACGCCATCGGTTACGCGGAAGAGTTTCCACGCGTCGCCGTCACGAAACAACGCTCCCGAAGGCACTTTCCGTGTTGCATCGCCCGTGGTCACGATGACAATTCTCGCCTCGATGCGAAAACCATCGCCAAGCGTTTTACGGCGTGACCAGGGGTCAACGAAGTCGGCAATGATGTTGACTCTTTTTTCTTCGACACCGAGTGCCGACACCTTCAGAAACGCGGATGGCTCGACGACGCGCACCTCGGCAAGCAGCGTTTCCGGTCCGCCCCAGTGGTCGATGTAGACTTTATCACCAAGCTTGATGTTCACCGCATCGGTTGACAGCACATCAATCACGATTTCCAAGTCATGGGGGTCGCCTAGTTCCAACAGCGGTGTGGCAGGGGCAACCACGCCGGCGTCCTCTTTGAAAACCCGCAAAACATGCCCGTTGATCGGCGACACTAGTTTGAACGGTTTTTGAGATACGGTATCGCCGTTGACGTCATACCGTGATGCTGCCGCACGGCAGTGTTCCAATTCGAACTGAGCCACCTTGATCCCCGATTCGGCGGAGCGGATGTTGGCTTGCGCGATTCGCAATCGATGATCGGCGATATCAAATTCGGCTTGTGAGATCGCATTTTTGGGTCGCAAGTTGCGTGCTCGATCGTAATCATGTTGGGCCATTTCCAACGCTTCTTTCTCGCTCCGCAACTTCGCTTCGGCTTGCTCAAGTGATGCCTCTGCGGCGTGCCAACGCGCTTCGCATTCGGCTTGTGTGCGGACGTCTAGCAACTGTGGTGGCGATGGTTGGATATGTGCGAGTTCTGTCACGTTCTGTTGAACTTCGTCGCCTGCATCCAGCTGCATACGTAACAGCTTCCCAACGACTGGCGCCGAGACGATGTATTTTTCGCGAATGCGTGTTTCGCCGTCATCGTTGACCGTAACCTCCAACGGCCCCACGGTAACCTCGGCGAGGTCGACTTCGACCGGTTTCGGCATAAACCCGAAGATGATCAAAACCCCGAGCAGTGCGATCGGCAAGATCCAGGGCAGTTTTGTCAGGCAGCGTTTGATCACTCTTTCACTTTCAAAACAGCGATTAAGTCAAGGTCGTTCAGCATGCGTTGCACAAAGGATGCCGAAACGACCGCGGCCGCGATCAATGCCAGCGTTGAATACGCGAATGTGGCGTGGCTGATCACCAGCGGGAAACGATGGGTTTCGGTATCGAGTGCCAAAACAGTCAAATAGGAGAACCCCAAACCGATCGGCAGACCCACCGGGATAGACAACAGCGTGATGATCCCCAGTTCACCGAGCAGAATGAAAGACACTTCGCGACGCGAGAACCCCATTACGCGCAGCGTTGCGAGGTCACGGCTTCGTTCGGCCAAGGTGATCAGCCCACAGTTGTAAATCACACCGAAAGCGATGATGGAAGCGAATACAGCGTTGACAATTCGCATGACCAGAGTGCTTTCGGCAATCGTTTCTTGGAAGTTCTTGCTGGCCGCGTTTTTGTCCGTCACGCCGGCAATGAACGGTGTCGCCTTGACCGCGGCATAAAGATCATCCAGACGCTGTGGGTCGACGGCCAGGAATGCGCCGGAAAGCCGCTCGCTTTCGATCATCAACCGATGAAGTTCACGCCGGTTCAGATAAGCACCGGGATTGGTGTAATCCGGAAAGACCGCGGCGATCGGTGCGCGATGTCGATTTTGCTCGCCTTCCAAGACCTCTACCATCACTTCGTCTCCCACAGAGACGTCCAAGATTTCCGCAAGTTTCTCGGAGATCGTCAGCCCGTTTCTTGGCGGCAGTGAGATGGGACGTTCGGAATCGTCAAGGACGCGAAACAGCTCGGGCTGGGTTTCAAGTCCCATCAGACTCAAGCGATGTTCGCGCGTCCCACGGCGCAATCGCACCGGCACCGAGCGAAACGGCTCGGCTTTCGTCACCCCAGGAAGATGCTCAACGTCATGCAACGCGTGCGCCGACAACGGTTCGTAAAACGTCAGCATCACGTCCTGGCGTTGTGAGCGATAGAACTGCACATCGACAACGTAGTCGATCGTGTCTTCAAAAAACGACCCGAGCACCAACACCGACAAACCGAGTGCCATCCCCAAAACCGAGAAGAGCGTCGTGCGCCGGTTGGTCTCGAGTCGCCGCACGATCATCCGCGTCGTCGGTGAGAGAAAACGTTTGAGCCAGGACCAGTGCGTGATGGATCGTCTGTTTTCGTTCGGTGCTTCTGGACGCATCGCAACCGCAGGAGGCAACCGCATCGCTCGACGGATCGCGGCGAAGCTGCCCAATGATGCGGCGGACAAACCGATGAGCACTGCGAAAGCGGCGTCTCGGGTCGCAAATTCGTATTGAACCAACGGGAACCGAAAAAAGAACACATACTTGCTGGTCATCCATCGTGACAACGGCACCCCGGCCAAACATCCCAACAGTGCCCCGATCACGACTAACAACAACACAAGCTTGACGTACTGCAAGCCGATCTCCCAAGGTCGAAAACCAAATGCGCGGAGTGTGGCGATCTGCTCTGTTTGCTGATGTACCATTCGCGACAGTGCGATATTGAATAAGAAAGTCGACACAGCCAAGAAGATCGATGGCGTCACGTATGCCATGCTGTTCATCTGTTGCAATTCGTCGGCAACGCGGTGGTGCGACTCCTGGTCGCTGCGATCGTATGCGCCGATGCCCCCAAACGGCTCCAGCATACGATCCACTTGAAAGATGACTTCTGCTGTTGACGCTCTGGGGCGCAGTTGCAGAATGGCATTATTGAAGGCGCCCTCCATATTAAATGCGGCTTCCATCTGGCGACGAGGCATCCAAAGGATTCCGAACCGACGATTGTCGGTCAGTAGCAGCCCAGGCTGGACGGCGTAGACGAACTCGGGCGACATCCCAATGCCGACGATGTGCAATTCTTCTTTGCGACCACCCATGATGACGTCGAGTTTGTCGCCAGGTCGAAAACCGTGCGCATCCGCAAACGGCTCGCTCGCGATCACTTCCGCACGTCCGGCTGGGTTGGGAAGTCGGCCGCGAACGAGGAAGACGCCGTTCAGGCTCGTCGCGGGATCGTCAGGGATCGACACGAGTCGACAAGACGCGGGCTCGGACATCGAGGGGACATCCAGGATGACCTGTCGAACCACGCGAGGCTGCACCCTGGCAACGCCGGGGATCTCGGCCAAGCGATCCGCGATTGCGTTGGGGGCTCGTGTCAGATGGATAAAGACGTCGCCGAATCGGTATTCCGTGTAGTACTTTGCTTGGCTCTTTTTCAATGACTGCATGGTGCTGGTCGACATCACAAACGTCGCGATCCCGCAAGCCAACAAGACGCTGATCGCGATCCCTTGTCGCCACATGCGTTTTGCGTCGGCGATCAGCAGTCGGTTCAGCGGCTTCATCGAAATTCACCTTCTAAAAGTCGAGCTAAGCTACCAGACAAGCTCGATTGCGGACTTCTTGACGGCATTGACCCTAATTTCCGTGATCCGCCCATCCGAAAGATAGACCACGCGGTCGGCCATCGCACCAATGGACGCGTTGTGGGTAATCACGGCCGTCAACGTCCCAAGTTCTTTGTTGATCCGCGCAATCGCATTGAGCACCACAATTCCGGTCTTCACATCAAGTGCACCGGTGGGTTCATCACACAACAGCACATCCGGCCGCTTTCCGATCGCACGCGCGATCGCGACTCGCTGTTGTTCTCCACCGGACAGTTGCGATGGATAATGGTCTTGCCTGTCCTGCAGATCGACCATTCGCAACGCTTCGGCGGGTTCCAGAGGATCGTCAGAGATGTCGGCAACGATCGCGACGTTTTCGATCGCCGTCAACCCAGCGATGAGGTTGTAAAACTGAAACACAAACCCGACGTGTTCGCGCCGATAGCGAGTTAACTCGCCTTCGTCCGCCGCGGTCAAATCGTGATCCCGATACCGCACGCTGCCGTCGGTCGGTACATCGAGCCCTCCGAGAATATTCAACAACGTCGACTTGCCGCTTCCCGATGGCCCCAAGATCACGACGAATTCGCCGGGATACAGATCCAAATCAACGCCGCGCAGCGCGTGAACATCGACTTCCCCCATCCGATAGACTTTGGTCAGACCGTTGGCGGAAAACACGCTTTCTTTGTCAGCGACAGTTCGCTCGGTTGTCGTGCTAATTGAAGACACGATGTTTCGTTGGGATGAGATAGATGAAACGTATCGGAACGCGAATCAAGCACGCTCAATAACTCGATCGATGGCCCTGCGAAGAGATTGCCTCCGCACCGCTTTGGTATTGCTCAACACGCTTCCGAATCGGTTCGATCGTCGACTTGTCCACAAAGTCGAATCCTTCGCGCTCCTGCTGGCTTCGGGGTCGGGGTTGCGCCATGCACCGATTCGGAGAATCAGTCTTGTCCACCAACTGAGTTTCTCTGGCTGTAACCTTCCCCGCAGAGCAACATGATCCATTTGAGTAATCAATTGCTGGGGCAAGCAGCTTGCAATCCAGCCATCAAGTTTGGGACCCGCCGGGGCGCCCGACACTGTAAACAGCACGACTGGCTTGTTCTCGATGCTGCTCCAATTCGATTTCACCCATTTGTGGATTGTCAACTTGTAAATAATCACGGAACTGCCAAGCACGAGGAAGTCATACTTCGACGGGTCAGCGTTTCGATCTTTCACATCAAAGACTGGCAAGCCGGTCGCTTCGCTAATCCAGTTCGCATACTGCTCGGTGCTGCCGTACTGACCAGAGAAAAAGATTGCACCGTTCATTTTGAATCCCCTTATCCAACGGATAGGCGCGATCCAAAGAGAAGGGGCATTTGGCGTGCCAGCAGGCTTTATCGATTTCGTGAAAAATCAAGAAGGTCGCGTTGAAAACGTACTGGGGCTGTGCCACGAGAGGATCGACTTCCCTCGCATTCCTCCGATGAATATGCGAAGCGATACCGAGACACGCACTCGGCGTGTGCGTTTCAGCGCACAACTTTGGAATGTTGCCCCTATGCGGACGATGAGTGCAGGGCGATGAGTGCGAAGGCGAAATGCATCGGCAACTGACGCCACTCGGAGTTCGTATTCCGTTTCACCGGACCTCGACACCGTACCCGCATGAAACTCTTTGAAGACCCGAGTCATGCCTAAAACAACTTGGGGACTTGCCCCTGAGCACGCGGGATGCAGCCACCTAACAACGATCAAAAAGTTGTTTCCCTGTCGCTGAACTTCCGAAAATGTGGGCAAAAAAAATTTGTCTAGTTGCATTTGATATACAAGACGCTGCATAATGGGGCATTCCCCCATGCCCCAACCCACAATTTCGAAATGCAGACGGAATTATATAGCATTGACTTTCCGCAGCACCCCAGCAGCAAGAACATTGAAACTGCTCGAATCTTGATCCGGGCTGCAAAAAGCAAAGATGTGCAATCGCGAAACGGCCACCTTCGCCAGCGAGTGTTAGAATCGCTTGGCGAGTACGCTAAAGCGACGCAGGTCAAATGTCTCGTTCTTCGTCCGATGTCTGGTCACGAAAACGACGCAGACGGTGAGACAAAGCTAGGAAACGTTCTTGCTGCGATTCTCGCAGTCTGTGGGGATCATGTGGAGATTTCAGTCAAGGGAGAAAGCTGGAGCGTCTATGCTGGCTTTAACGAGACTTACATCGTACGCAGATGTTCAGTGACATGGCTTACTCAGATGGCTGTTGAGCATCAATGGAATCTTGAATGCGTGTGCCAATGACGGATCAATTGATCACTCTAGACGCTATTTTCGCCGTGTTCCAAACAGAAATCGCTGATTTTGCCTGACGAGTCAGCGGAGATCGACGCCGAATCGGTCACCAATGGCACTGGCGGTGTCAGCAGTGCAAATCACAAGAAAAAGAGCCAATCAGCGCACGAAAAAACCCCGCAAATCAGGCTTGTGAGGTGCCTGGAACACGGGGTTTTATGAGTCTAGCTGCCCCACTAGGGTAACTTGATGGCAAGTCAGCTAGAGCGGATACGAGACATTCCCAGTTATTTATCAGATTTTCACCTTCTGGACTTTTACGTGTCTCGAGGTTTCTGTCGTTTTCCTGCAGCGTCTGTGGTGGATTTTGTGGTGCTTTTGGATCCACCAGTTTCGTGTCTTCAACTGGCGTTTTTGCCTCGGCTACCTGTGGAACCGTCGTGACGCCTACAATCTTGGCACCATCGGTAATTGCTCGGTCGAAGCTCGCTTGCATCGTCATCGCGTAGTGGTTGTTCGCGACGGCTGGTGAATTGCCCAGCCATCCTTCGTATGAGCAACGATTTGCATTAGCGGTCCCCATAGTTCGGCATCACGATTCGCCAACGATGTCGATGGCATCGGTGATGAGATCGCCTGGTGACCGTAGTCGATCGCCCAGCAATGCAATGCATCCAACACTCGCGTAGCATCCACTGGGGAATCGTCCATCGAACGGTTTGACTGCGGATCGCCTTTTGACGCACGCAGTAAACGGACGGTAATGCAGCGACTGGCTAACGCCGGGGGTAAGCCACGGATTGCCCCAAGGACAACGGGTCCATAGCAGTCGAACGACGCAGTACGATAGGTATCACCACTCGGCTCCATCCGTGAAGCACGTCCGCCGCGGCGATAGCCAGTCAACAGAATCGACCGAATCTCTAGAACGTCCGGAGACCGCGAGTCCCCCATTCGTTCGACTTCATCCAACAGCATCACTCCGCCATAGGCGTGCTTCGAACGGAAGATGGTTGCTGCGGTCGCGTTGCCGGTCATTAGAGGCCGGAAAACAAGCCGCGAAAGCACGTCCATCGTTCGTGTTTTGCCCGAATTGGCGGGGCCGGACAGATACAGATAGGGCACTGCAGGAAGGGCTGGGTAGACATAGGTCATCATGACCCAGGCCGCCAAGGTAAGCCCATGTTCTTTCGCATACGGTGGCGGCAGAACGATATAGCGGTCAATCCTCTCCGCCACCAGCCTCAGAACGTCACTGGTGGAAGGTGTTACAGCACCCTCTAACCACTGCTGCCGGCTTGCGACGCTCCAGCGATTGAAATCTCTGACGTCACCCGCGGTCGGATCAGCGGGTTGGGGAGACAGCCACAGGATTTCGTCACCGGGAAGCGACAAACGATCGGTGACAATTTCGCAACGACGTTCTTGCCCGATTCGCATGTAATGTGCCCACTCGCCAACGACTTTATCACCAGCTTGGCATAACTTCGGGATTGCGATTGCAGAAAGGTCTTGCCGAATGATCAGTTCGGGCCGAGTGACGCTCGATGCTGGTAATTCCGTTAGATCCTGAGCTGATTGCCCAGACATATCGCCAGACGAATCACGGGCATCAAGCTGTTCCGCAACGCGTATAAGCTCTTGGTTCAGCATACCGGAATCCACTGCACAAGCATCACCCAGCTTCTCAATAATGGCGGCTGCAAACCTTCGACGATCACTTGCTTTTGCGGGAACAAAACGATCACGGTGTACGATGCGGTCGCCCAGCACACAAGTAACGTCAGCAGCACCATTCGTGCCACACGGCGTAGCCTTTAGTGCCAAGTGATTCGGTTCATTCTGTGTTTCCAAACTCGGAGGTGTGGTACTACTCATAGCGACACCTCCGAAGTCAGTTGCAAGCGTTGGGTTGGCGTTTGATCCACTGCTGCAACAAAGTCTGCCTTTGAAATGCCTGCCCCCACCCACTCTCGGACGTCTTTAAATTTGGCCGGCGGAACAAGCACACGAACTGTTTTGCAACAAGTCATCAACGCGTCAGACAAACGCTTCGCACCAGCGGTGCCCGCCTCGTCCCTATCTGCAACCACCACACACTCCCACGGTCTCAAACGTCGAACTAAGGCGGTTTCAATCTCGAGCGAACCTGTCGAGGATGCTCTGCCGAATACACGCAACCCCAACGATAACACCGCTGCCGTGTCTGTCGGTCCCTCAGTGATATAGAGCCGAACTACAGGAGCCGCCAGGCGAGTCGGCACAAAAACGCCGGCTTTTCCACCTCGAACGGACCATTTTTTATTGGTGATCAGCGATCGAAGCCTTATGCCAACGATGTTGCCGCTAGCGTCTTGCATTGGCCAAGTCATGGCCGCGTGTTCGCGAGACCATCCAACTTGCAGTTGGTGCAAGCTGTCAACCGGCAGATTCAAACTGCTGGAAAAATGTTCCCACCATGGATTCCTCATCGCTTTATGGCAGTTGAGTGCGAGCTTGGTTATTTCGTCCAGTTGAGTGTCGTTAGCCTTTGTTACATCCTTTTTCTCAATCGAAACGGAGCGAGTTATCTGTATTCGGTTCCGATTGAATGTTAGATTTTCCGATAGTCCCAGCCAGTCAAGGAGCCAGCGGCAAGCCGGGACGAAGTCGATCTGCATGACCCATTGCAATGTTGCAACACCATCACCCGGAGACGGCTTGCTTCCTCGCGTAAAGCAATGACGGCAGTGAACCGCACCTCGCTCATTTACGTCCCGCCAAGCGGCAAACCGATCCGTGCCTCCACAACGAGGACAAGGGTGGCCGCGGCCATCTAGCCAATCTCGTTCGATCCCTGCATCTTCAAGAATTCGACACCATTGCCCATTCGCTCGTTCCTTTATCTCCGCAACTGAATAGCTGCCGCACGGGTTCGAGTCGTGTTTTGAACTTTGTTTCATTACGATCCTGCATGGAAATCCAATTAGCAGCTCGTCTACTACCATTGGAAATGTTTAGAGAAGACAGAGAATAGGGGCAGTTGCAGTACAACTGCCCCAAAAGTTGTCGAAGCGGACACAGTCAGTCCGCATTAACCTCAGCTGATCTCGCCTCGATGCTAAGCGATGCTGTCCCGCAGAGCATCACGAAAGGCTGACAATGACGCCCGCCCTCGTAGACGCTCCTGTACTTCGCCATCAACGCCGAGGGCATCAGCAATTCGGTGCAGCAGGGTTCGAGGTTGAATGCCACCATCTATTCGATGATGGCGAGACATCTCTAGCTCTAGACGTTCGAATGGTGTCAGTAGCTGTTCGTCGACACCGTATGCATCT
>CAXBHV010000060.1:0-12740 GCA_963974855.1 uncultured Rhodopirellula sp.
CATAAATCGACCAGCCAATGACGGTGTTCCATCCCGATGACTTCCAAAATGTCGTTTTGGTCCTCTTCATTGCTGGTCGAGGTTTCGATCTCGGGTGTTGTATTCATCGTTTTCACGCAATGGGTGATCACTCGACATAATCGTCGTGAAGCTGTCGAACCAGAGGTGGTGCAGTACAACGCCAATAACGATCGGGCTCGAGTCATCGCGACATAAAGATTGCGAGCGAGTATGTCACCACTGCCGGTGACAAATTGGTCGGCACAAGGAATCATCACCACCTCGGATTCGTACCCTTTGTAGGAATGCGATGTCGTCACGATCAAAGTGTTGGCTTGACGCTCGAAAGGGCGGTTGGTTTGGACCGATAACTCGACATCGATTTCAGCCAACAGAGGTGCCAATTTTTCTTGCAGCAATGAAACGACGGACTTGCCGTTATAGAGCAAACAAATGTCGTTGGGTGACATCCCTTCCTGTTGAATCAAATACTTTAAGTGAGTGGCGATCGCCTCGATCTCGGCCGCACGGTTGTCGAAGGGATGAAAGATCGGCTTGGGGCCTTCGATCTGGTTAAACCGCACCCGCAACCACTCATGCCCGCTACGCTCGGTTCGTTCCAACAACCCCATGCTCAATAATTCGCTCTGGTCTTGACGTTGATCCCGAGGTGTTAACTGTTGTAACACGTTGACGGCGAGTTCGGCGATCGGAGCAGTGGAACGAAAACTTTCTCGCATGATCGTACTGCGACCACGCATGTCGAGTCCGAAATCAGACCATTTCGGCGTCTTTCGGCCGTATATATTCTGAGCGTTGTCGTAGAAGATATGAGCAGATCGGCTGTTGCTGTCTTCTGCGTCGGTTTGCTCGACGACGGACAACAATAATTTTAATACCGATGGCCCCATGTCTTGCGCTTCGTCAATAAACAGTGCAGAACATCGCGGCAGCAGCTCCGATGCATCCTGACGACTTAGAAACTGCTCGGCTGCACGGTCATAATCAAAATCAAAGCTGTCCATCGACAACGCGACATTGGGGAGCATTCCCGAGAGCACGTCCTTGACGTGTAACAGATGCACTTTGTCCCAGGGAAAGTCGGATTGCGGAAACAATTCTCCTGCAGAGAGGCTTTCCCACGCCGATTCGATTGATTCGCGAAGCAGTTTGTGCAGCGATCGATTGGCATAGACCGCCCAAATACGAAGGTCGCTGCTGCCTTCGAATCGCTTGACGGTCTTGGCAAGCCAGTTGCAAAGCACGATCGATTTCCCACTGCCAGCCACGCCGCGAACCAATCTCGGTTTACCATCGAGATTCAAATTCGTTAGCCGCTGCTGTTCTTCCGAAAGCACTGGCTTCATTCCCTTTCGATTGGCAACTTGGTGCCCCATGCTGCGATTGGCCCTCAGGGATGTTTGATAATTCGGACGGGCTTCGGCAACGCTCGTGCCCTTGCCCGCCAGATGAAAACTCAGTTTGGTTTGGCTGACCTCTTCCCAGCGAAACAAATCTTCGTGCGGTTTCAGCACGCTCGGAGTTAGCAAATGCTGCAACGGTTTCAGATACGGTTCTTCCATTTCATTGCGACTGGCCAGCACGATGACTGCTTCGCGAGCCCGACTGAGCGCCACGTTGACAAGTCGTTTCCATTCGTCATAGGGCCAGTTGTAGCTGCCAGCATTGACGGTATCGAAGATCACAATGTCGGCTTCGGAACCCTGCTGGCTGTGCACCGTTGACGCCTCCCAGCCCGCTAAATCCCACGCCGCAAACAATTTTGCGACCACTTGAGCCTGGGCTTTGTAGGGCGAAATGAACAGACCGGTAGCAGATCGCATTTCAGGATCAACAAATATTTTTTGCAAAATACGTGGCGTGATCGAGCGTACCCAACTCTTGTTGCCCGCCCCACGCTGGGCACGGATTGCAGCGAGGTCTGCGGGTTCTTCATCAAGCACGTACCAAATCGCTCGCGAATAATCGGCGAGAGTCGACGGAATCTGTGAAACACGGTCTTTTGTTTCTTGGGCGGTGCTCAAAAATCCACCGTACTGAAACTCCGAGACGACATGGCACACATCGGGATGCATGCGTCGCTGTTCCGCCAATACATGGACCGCGGTGGGAGTGTTGCGAAATTGTTCGAGATGGCTTAGCCCGCTGCTGGCTAACCAAGTCTGTTGCCGCGATGGCAAGATTCGTGAGATACGACTAATCGGTGCAAGTTGCTTCGAATCGCCGACCAAGACAACGCGTCGCGAGGCCAGCAGCGACAAAGCCGCGATCGCCGTCCGTGACATCAGCCCCGCTTCGTCAATGAAAATGGTTGTAAACGGAGCGTCGCCAGCCTCCAAGATTCTGGTGACTGTCTCGTTCCGCAGAAAGCTGGTCGCTTTAAAGGCAGTCGCAACCACCACCTTTACCTCCGGATTGACAAAGATGCGTCGGCTTTGATCGCTTCCCTTGGCCCGCAGTTCACCGATCTGTTTGCGAGTCAGTGCCTTGTCTTCCCAGCTGTCGAATTGCCGAAGCTGGTTAGCGAGGTCATCGATCTTATGAAGCACTTCGGACTCGGTGCCCTGTAGCATCGAATCGAGCTCCGCCGCAGCAAACGATTTCAGCGAGGCTCCCTTACCAATCCGCAGTAACCGGCCTTCGTCTAAAGCCTCGCTGGAACGATGGCGTGTTGCATTGCCAATTGACAACGCGACCGCATCGGTGGCACGATTGGTCGTCGAAACGACAAGGATCCGCTCGCTGTCATCACTGAACACCGCAGCAATCTGTTGTCCGGTCGTATAGGTCTTGCCCGTGCCTGGCGGTCCCCACAGAATCGTCCAAGCATGTTGCCACCAATCGTTTAGCTGCGGCAAACCGACGTTGGATCGCGTGGCGATCGCGGGATGCACGTTGCCTTGTGCGGCATTCAAACGACCTGGCAGCTCGTTGCGAATTTCAGCGAACTCGGCCGCGTTGTAGACGGCATCCAAGACAGACAGAAACTCGAAAGGGCGAACAAAAAAGGATCCTGTGCTGGGGATCGCTTCGGGGTTATCCAGGCTGACGAATAAACAACCATTGCGTTCATCGACCTCCAATATTTCACCTGACCAATCGACGCCGTCATCCACATCGGCTTGCTCGTAAGCAAAATCGGATGCATCGTCATCAAACGACTTCGGACGGAACGCCTTGGCCCCTTCCCAAGTCCAATCAAACTCGACCGAGCTGCCCAGATGGATCACACACACCACTCCACGATCCCGTTCAGCAAAAATACTGACACGGCGACATCGCAAACGTTTCCATTTCGAACAATCACGAAACTCTTGGCGAATCGCGGTCGCAGCATCCTTCAATAGCGGCTCGTCGGATGATGGCAAGTCAAGTTCGGACACAAAACGAGCGGGACGAAACAGGTCTTCCTGTATCGTGTCGTCGTCCGATTCGAACCCTTGAATCTCTTCTTCCATCCGACTTGTGCGTCCTTCACCATAAATAACTTCGCCAGCTGATCTATCCGTAGTATGGCGTGTCGGCAGAGCGAAGAGTACCTATGTACCACCTGGATTTGTCAGTACTCGCCTAGCGAAAGCCGCCAAGACTTTTGGTCCTTCACCGCAATGTTTTAGGCACATTTGCAAGATCGCCTAAGTGCAGGCTGTAACAGCATATGCCACACGTCACGTTTGTCGGTCGGACGCTGAAACAGTAAACTAGTGTTGAGCTGTGCAGACTCAATTTGGCAATTCTACGCGTTATATCAAGACGCCGCAGCGACGGAGGTCGAGTTAAAATGACGGATCCAACCAGGGAATTATTGAACACCCTCGCAAGCATACTTTTGCGATGCTGGATACTCGGTTTCATTCTGCTGCTCATTTGGTTTGCCGCGACTCAGTTAATGGGCGAATTGATTTTTAATCTGCACGGCCCCCTGTTTGGATTGAGCAAACACGAACTCTCGTTGGTTTTCTATTGTGGCATGGGGCTACTCAAACTGTGCGTCCTCACTTTTTTCTTGATTCCCTGGGTCTCGATCAAACTTGTTCAGCGGAAGTCTCCGTAGCAAGGAAAAGGTCAGCGGATCTTTGGTAGCCGCGCGAACCTCGCGCTAACAGTGTTCCACGATGTTGAATCAGGCTTGGACGCTATCTAAATTGAACGACAATCCCTGAGTTAAAGTGCAACCCGATTGTTCCAATCTTGCAAGCGAGGAAGCGGAAATTCTCAGCGACCTCCGCTACAATAATTGGCTTCCCTCCCTCTATCCTCACTGAGATACCTTATGTGCGACCAAGACCATTTTGAAGAAGACATCAAGAAGTATTCACGTCGGAACTTTGGAACACTGGCGGCCGCCGGAGTCGGTGCCGCGATGATGTTGCCACGCGCAGCAGACGCTGCCGAGGTGAGTGAAAGCGAAGTGCTGATTGAGACTCCGGACGGAAAGTGCGATGCGTACTTTGTCACGCCGCAGAGTGGAGCTCACGCTGCCGTACTGATTTGGCCTGACATTTTTGGGTTGCGACCCGCGTTCCGCCAAATGGGCAAACGACTGGCCGAATCCGGTTACAGTGTCCTCGTCGTCAACCCGTTCTATCGAATGCAGCCGGCACCCACAGCAGCCAAGGGTGCTAACACACCGATATCGGAAGTGATTCCGCTGGCACGAAGTTTGGATGCAGCGAAACACACAACCGATGCAAAGGCATTCATCACCTGGCTCGATTCACAGACGCAAGTCGACAAGAGCAAGAAGATTGGAACAACCGGATACTGTATGGGTGGACCCATTGTGATGCGAGCGGCTGCAGCGGTGCCTGATCGTGTCGGTGCCGCGGCCACGTTTCATGGCGGCGGATTGGTCAGCGACAACTCGGATAGCCCCCATCAGTTGATCCCTCAAATGAAGGCACAGTTCCTGATCGCGATCGCGGAAAACGACGACCAGCGTGATCCCGATGCCAAGGTCGTGCTGACCGAAGCGTTCGCGGACGCAAAGTTGTCCGCAGAGATCGAGGTTTACCCCGCCGGTCACGGTTGGTGCCCACCCGACACCAAAGTTCACAACCACGAACAAGCGGAAAAGGCGTGGCGACGCATGCTTGCATTGTTCGAAAAGGCTTTGGCGTAGCGACGATCATGCGTAGCAGGCGAGACCGGTCACAGCTCAATGCGTCAAAGATCCGACGAGGGTGACACGGAAAATCTCTAAAATGCAAAGATCATTTTGATGATGTAGGAACGAGCTAAATAACCGCGGTTTTGGCGGTTTTCGCAATAGTTTTCGCTTCTTTGAACACGAAGATGATCGTGGGATACGTCATTTGCGACGTACCTATTGACGAAGCCTAGGCATCCAGTCGGGAGGCCAATTTAGTGCCACTCTGGACGCCCAGGCTACGTAGTATTCACTTTGGAGACACTCATGAACATCGCTTCCACGACATCGTTTTCAGCAGGACAAGCTGCTCGCGGCCCCCAACGTCCTAACCAGCAGGAAACACTCGCCGCCGCACTGAAAACGGTTGGCGTTGATGATGAAACCGCTACCGACGTGCTTTCGCAAGTCCAAGTGGCTGTTGATTCCGTAAAATCAGATTCGTCGGCAAGTGCGACTCAGTCCGCGATTCGATCCGCCGTTGAGGGTGTTTTGCAAGCCAACGGCATTGATCCAGCCGAAGTCGGCGAAGCGATCCAAGCCAGTCGGCCAACCGGGGGACCACAAGGCAGTGGTCGCAAAGGAGGGCCCGGAGGACCTCCCCCACCTCCGCGATCCGACGAAGGAAGCTCCGATGAAGTCGGTTCCGTAGAGTCGGCACTGCTCAGTGCGAACGTGGATGAAGCCGACGTCGATGAATTGATAACACAATTAGTTGACGCGATTTCGGAACTAACGTCCAACGAAACATCACAAGTTTCCAACGATGCCGTGCGTACCGCTTTGACCAAGGTTTTGGAAGAAAACGGAGTTGATGTCGAGCTTTTTGAGCAATCTTTGCAAGAGCAACTCGGCTCCACCGGCTCGTTCTTTGACCGAGTGGCATAAGCATACCGTTGCCTAGGTTACGTTGCGTCGGCCACGCGAAGCGTGTTGTATTTGTCGACGAACTCGGTCGACGCTTTGCTCCAACGCCTACCCGAGTTTTTTTCGACAGATCCCCATTCGGTCTAGATTAAACTGTGTTCCACGCGTTTGTCTGCGAACCGAAGTCTTAAGGGTGGAGCATGGCTGACTGGAAGAAACGCGGAGTGTTTGTCGCTTTTGGCATCACGGCAATGTTGCTGGGACTGGCTTCGCGGCGATATGGATCGTCTCTGCCAAATTTTGTCGCCGAAAACGCTGGCGATGCATTCTGGACCGCGTTGGTTTATTGCGGGATCAGTTTCTGTGTTCCCAACGCCAAGACTGTCACCCGTGCGGCGATGACGTTGGCGTTCGCCTACACAATCGAGATCACTCAGTTGTACCACGCACCGTGGATCGAATCGATCCGAGAAACGACACTCGGCGGATTAGTGCTAGGATTCCACTTCGTGTGGGTTGACCTGCTTCGCTACGCTGTAGGGGTGCTGTTCAGCGTCGCCGTCGAAACAGCTGCAAAGCGAGCGTGGGACGGAAGCGAAGGTAATTGAGGTCGAAGCCGAAAAGAAGGGGATGGGAATGTTGGAGTCTGTCTAACCTCTTCAAGGCGGAACTCACTCGAGCCGAGACGCCGAAGATTGCCAGGAAATTGGAGGTAGGGACATAAAGCGTCCCGACGCTGAGAGTCCGCCAATTTTTTGTCTCCATCTTTCTGTCGGGCTTTTTCCTCCCTTTGCAAGTTCGCTGGGAATCCAGCAAGTATCTTTCGACGTGAAGTGTTCGGTCCCATTCTTTGCATCGCCTGCGATAGAATGGATCTAGGAAAAAAACGCTCATTCCCAGGCTCCTGTCTGGAAACGCACTGCTTTCGAGGCTCCCGCGTCGTCTTGTCTCGCGCGGCAGGTGGGAGCCTGTAATTCATGGGGTGCCCAGGCTGGAGCGTCAGAACCTGTGGTGTCGTTCACCGAAAAGTGTCGTTTTAATTGTCCGAATTCCAATCACTCGTCTTTGACCCCTTGGCTCTATGATGACCACTCTTTGCAAGTTCCGCTCCGGCGGCTCTGGATCGATGCTCTTGTGCTTGCTGCTATGCGGCGGAATCACGGGGCGGGTCGAGGCCCAAGACCCGGTCGCCACTGCCGATCCGGATTCTGCCGCTGCCGAAGTGTCGGACACCGAAACACCCCAGCAGAAACTAGATCAAAAAATCGACGGCGTCGATGCATCAGAGCTGCCGGGATTGTCGCTGCTTGTCGCCCGTGACGGCAAAGTGATTTATCGTCGTGCCATAGGGCTGGCCAATCTTGAAGATTCGATACCGGTTACTGCAAAAACCAAGTTTCGCATCGGCTCGATCACCAAACAATTTACCGCCGCAGCAATCTTGCGTTTAGTGGCCGAAAAGAAACTGGCACTCGACGATACGCTCGATCAATTCCTACCCGACTTTCCCCGCGGCGACGAACTAACGATTCACCAGTTGTTAAACCATACATCGGGGATCCCAAGCTTTACCGAAACGGAAAAATTTTGGCAGGGTGTCACGCAGCCTACCACAGAGTCCGAAGTCATCGCCTCGTTCAGCCAGCTGCCTTTGGCCTTCGAGCCCGGTACTCAGTTCCACTACAACAATTCAGGCTATTTCTTGCTGGGATACATCGTCGGTCAAGTCTCCGGAAAATCCTTCGGCGACTATTTGCAGGAAACTTTTTTTCAGCCACTGGGAATGAGCGATACGGGAATTCACTCGCCCGACTTGAATCTTGAAAATGAAGCTCATGGCTACTCTCTCGAGGACGACGAGTTCAAACCGGCACTCAATTGGCACATGTCCCAGGTCGATGGCGCGGGGGCGATGTACAGTACCGTCGATGATCTGATGTTGTGGAACGAGACCGTTTTTGGGGATCAAGTACTGACGCCCGAGCTGAGGAAAAAGGCATTCACACCTTATCAAAATAGTTACGGATACGGTTGGTTGATCGGCAAGCATCGCGGGCTGCGGACGATCGGTCATAACGGAGGACTGAATGGGTTTGTCAGCAGTCTGATTCGCTATCCCGATCAAAATCTGACGGTGATTGCGCTGCACAACGCTTTCCCATCAATCCCTGAGATGACTGCGGTAACGGTCACCGGCAAAATCGCAGAGCTGTTTTTGGATGCCGAAATGGAACCGCCTGTGGTGCATCAGGTCGACACCAAAGTCACACCTGAGATCCTTGCCCGGTATGTCGGCCGTTACGACTACGGCGCCGCGATTTTGGTCGTGACGCTCGAAGACGGGCGGCTGTTTGCACAATTAACCGGACAAGGCAAAGCGGAAATCTTCCCCAGCAGTGAAACCGAGTTCTTTTGGAAAATCGTCGAGGCATCGGTGGCATTTCAGGTCAATGCCGAAGGCCTTTGTACGGGCGCCAAACACACTCAGAATGGCCACACCATGGACGTCAGCCGGTTGCCCGATCATGTCGTCATCAAACTTCCTACCGAGACACTGGATCGTTACGTCGGACTGTACGACTATGGACCAGCCAAAATGACGATCCGCCGCGAGGGCGACCAGCTACTGGCAAAACTCGGATCCCAACCCGAGTTCCCGATACTGCCGGAGAACGAGACCACATTCCACTGGCAAGTGGTCGAGGCCAGCATCGAGTTCGCTGTCGCGGATGACGGTGAAGTCAGCGGGGCAACGCATACCCAAGGCGGCCAACAATTTAAAGTGTCAAAAATCAAGGAAGAGAAACAGGAATAGCGGCCTTTTATTTGGGTGAGTGATGCCAACATGCCACTGATAGGTTTTAGGATGTTGGTTATATTGTTGGGGGGTGAGGGAGCTTCTCTCGCTTGAATCGTTTCGGAAATTTCAGCCTTCGTTATCTCACAAAACTCCAACGCGAACGCACATCATGAACCTGCGAAGCATGCTACGAACTCGATCGTACTCCCCTCGTCCACGATTTTGGTTCGCATTGATCGCGACGGTTTTCATCGGTTTGCCATGCCAGAGCAACGTCCTCCGCGGCGACGAGTCTCTTTCGAACCGGCTTTGGTTGGTCAGTACGCGGGCCGCTTCGAGTTGTTCCCCATCGCTAAGTCAAACAAGTCGAATCAAGTTCTGGTCGAGTGACACGGGCGCCCCTTGGCAACAAGGAACCGCCAGCCATTTTTTTGCTTCCATCAACGGTGATCTTGCTGCCGATCCGGTGCCACTGTGTATTTATGTGCACGAAAACCGAGTCAGTTCCGAGGAGGCTTGGGGACGGGCCAAGACGATTTTTTGTCAGTTGCAGCAAGCCACTCCATCGCACAACGATCACTTTCGCTTCGTGATGATTTCGTGGCCAAGTGATCGAATCGGAATTCGTCCGCGGCCCGATGCCCAGATCAAGGCCCAGCGGAGTGAAGTGCATGGCTACTATTTGGCTTGGTTGTTGGATCAAATCGATCCAAGGGTTCCCGTCAGTCTGTTTGGTACCAGTTACGGCCCGCGCATGATTACCGCGGCGCTACATTTGCGGGCAGGCGGCGCGATTGCCGGACATCAACTCGCACCCTCCGCCCCGTCCTTCAACCCCGCGGTGCGTGTTGCCTTATTTGCTTCTGCACTCGACTGCGATTGGCTGTTGCCAAATCATCATCACGGCGGAGCACTGTCGCAGGTCGAACGGATGTTGATTGCGTATAATCCATCGGATTCGGTACTTCATTGGTATCCGCGGTTAAACGGTCGTGGAGGACCATCGGCGCTAGGCTATGTCGGCATATCCCCATCACGACTGGGGGTGGATGGCTACAAAGTGCAGTTGATGAACGTCAGCGGCAGCGTCGGAAAAACGCACAGTTGGCAGGCCTACGAAGGCAACCCCGCGATCATGTCGCGCGTCGCCCCTTATCTGCTTCGCCAATCCGATTACCTGCCGTAAAAATTCTATAGATGCCATTATGTTTGTGGAGGTTTGAGCTAGTGATGCTCTGGCTTTGCAGGGATGGCAGGTCATTGAAATGACCAATGTTCTTGATCGAAACGGCCTGTTTCTCTCAACATCGCGAGAGGATTCTTCTACAATCGGCAGCCATGCGTTCCAAAGTTGCCAAAGTCGAATCGACCTCCGTCGCTGATTCAGCCCCATCCGGTAAGTCGCCTCCTACGAAAAATGCAGTCCGTTTTGCCTACGGGGTGCAGTGGTTGGCGATCGCCTGTTTAGCGGCTGTGTTTGCGTTCCAGCCTTTCTCGGCCGATGATTTTTGGTGGCAACTCAGCCGTGGACGCGAGGTCACCAGTGGATCAATCACCCCAAGCCAATCGCTGCTGAGCCTCGAGTCCGCAGCCGAAGCAGACTGGCTCGGTGGATTGCCGATTTTCGCCGTCTATCAATTCCTGGGCGGACACGGGTTGATGTTGTGCCGGGTGCTGTTAGTCGCCGGATGTTTCGCATGGGTTCTTGCTCCGCGGCAGTCGGCCGGTTTTGCTCGGCCGCTGGCTTGGTTCGTGGTCACGCTGGCGATGATCGCCCTGGCGAGACGTTTCAATTTCACGCCTGCCATGTTCGACAGCGTTGCGATTGTGGTGCTAGTCGGTTTGATGCACCGCAAATCGGTCGAGGCTGATTCATCGTCAAGCGTACGCCGCAATCATGCCGTCGGAATGGTGACCGCAGCGGGACTGTTCCTTGTTTGGAGTAACATGTCGCCCGTGATTCTGGCTGGCCTGATTGGTTGGTTGGCGTTCAGTATCGCAGCCAGCTTAGTCGCCGATCCCGGACACCGAACGAACTGGATATTGGCGATCCTGATGCTGGCTGGTGGCAGCATCAATCCTCGCGGTGTCTTTGCTTGGACAGATTCTCTCTCGAGTATTGTCCCCGTTTGGCGAAATCCATCCGCATTGTTTACCGGCACGCCGTGGCAACCGCTATTCGAAGGACTAACGGATCCGACCGCGATTTTGTTTTTGCTGCTCACCGCGATTTGGGTTGTCACACAAGCCTTCAGTCGATGGCGCATGCCTCGTGAGCTGTTTTGCTTCGCGTGGATGCAGTGGTTGGCGTGGTCGTCACTACAAAACGTCTCACTCGCAACAACATGGCTTGCCGCCGACATGCTGATGTCTTGGCACCGCAATGGTCAATACAGGAGTTCCAACCTGGGCTTTTCGCGATCGCAAAGGATCGGCTTTTTAGCGACAACGATGGGGGTCGCCGTGGCAATGCCGCTCAGTGGGTTGGTTTCGACGATGGGATGGGGTATCGACGCGTCGCTCGACAATCGGATGTTGCGAATGACGCTACAACAAACTCGGCCGTACGGCACCGCATTCGCCGACGACACGCGGAGTGGCGGGATGTTGGCGTGGGAGATGCCGCAGCTTCGTGAACTCACCGTGGCAAGTGACTCCGACGCGTTGCGGCTTCAGGATGTGGCGCTGCGAGCGGTGATCGCAGGCCGCTATGCCGACCACCGCCGCGTGATCGACGATCTACGTCAGCAGCGGCTGATGAGTTATTGGCGCAGCGATGGTTCCCAAGGCGGATATTGGCTGCCGCTTGAGCGTCGTGAAACCACGTTGCTCGTCGTTTCGAATCGTGATACCGAGTTGATTCGTGGATTAGAACCGTCGATTTGGAAGCCGCTTTCGCTTGATTCACCCGTCATCCCGTACGCTGCCGCCGGCGACAAGCATTACGCACGCCAGATGGTCCAGACACTGACGAACCGCGAGATCGTCGAGTTTCAAAACTGGCAGTATACGTTTCCAAGCTCGACAGGTTCACTGTTCGATCGGGATCGATGGGGTTTCGCGCCCGTCATCGTCGATGCCGATCTTGCGTACCGTCAAGCCGAAGTGTTTCGCGGCATGGGATTGCGATACGCGGCTCTGCGGGTGCTATTCGTCGGACGCCAGGACTTTCCTGAGTCGGTGCCACTCGCCTGCGCGATGACGCGTTGTCAGGCGGAACTCGCTAATGCTGAAATTGTCGCGGCGGGTGCCCCCAGTTGGTTTCGCTATTTTGCCGCAAGCGAACCACTTACCAGCGATGATTGCTCACCGCCATTGGAAACGAATTTGTCAACAGCAAACTCATCATTATATCCTCGCTGGAGTGCGCCAGGCTCAAACGGTCTGACTAGCGAACTTCGCAAGCGGGTGGCGGCGTACTTGCTAAATGGCCCCGAGGAACTGATGGTTGCCACGGACTTTCAATCCCAGTCGGACAATGAACATTCCCAACGGATGTATGCTGGACTCTGTGGTGCGATCGAGGCGGGACAACACGAGATGGCAGATCGCTATCTACAGTGGTTCGATGTCAATCCAGCAACCGCTGCGGTCAAACGGTTGGTCGAAGTTCTTGCTCGTGAGTTGCCCCCTCCGCAAACTTCTTCAGACGACTCTTGATATTGAAACATGGGCAGGATTTTCGCTTGAAATCACTTAACCTCACCGCCGCGATGGCGAGCCTTGCCGCGCTCGTCGCTGTCTTGATGCTGGTCGTGACAATGCAAGGATCGTCGCCCCATCCCGTCAGCCGCTTGGAAGCGGACCTGCCCCGCGTCAATACACAATCGTGCGCTGAATGCCACAGCGGGGTTGTTGCTGATTTCGCAACTGCACCGCATTCCAATACGCTGCGACGAGGAA
>CAXBHV010000061.1:0-12699 GCA_963974855.1 uncultured Rhodopirellula sp.
AGTGGTAAGGGATCGTACTTTTCTATTGGCTCGACGGCCGGCTTGGTTTCAGTGAACTCAAGCGGAAGATTGGTTGTGTCACACAGCGGATGCTGACAATTAGGTCATTTTGCGGTTCCGTGACATCGCAGGCGTGATGACCGTAGTGCCAAAGGATTAGTTGCTCTAATCGCGATCTTCGAAAGTGGCGTACGCACGCACCGGAGCTAGCTTGCCATTCGGTTTTTTAGCGTCGATTTGTAATTGAAATCTCAATCCAGTCGACTCAAACAGATACCGTTAACTTTGCCAACTTAACCGAGTCAATCGGCCGACTTCCTTGCGGTTAAGAAACCGTTCGGAACATACTTCGTCATTTCAAAATGTTTCCCGAATGACATGAACCCTCCGGTAGCGTTAGGGCCGTGCCGCTAGAGCTTTACTGGGATGAGCGTAGCTCGGCCAGCTTTAAAGGTAGTGGACGGGGCTACGTCCGAGCGTTGGATGTAGTGGACGAGGCTACGAGTCCCAGCGAATTATTGGCACGACGGGACTCGTAGCCTCGTCCACTACATAGAAAACACTTCACCCGCGTGGTTTGTAAAAAAACTCGAATGACGAAGTTATTTCCGAACAGTACCCAAGTTGATTAGCGGCTGGGAGCGAACCTTGGCGAAACCGTCGATGCTTCTGCATCGTCCCCGGCGTGCACCGCGTATCCGTTTCGGTCATCGAAGCCCTTCATCGCTGCAGAAGTGCTTCGATCTGTTCGACCAAGCGGTCGAATTCGACCGGTTTCGTGTGATAATCCTTACACCCAGCGGCCAGCGATTTTTCTCGATCAGTGTCCATCGCGTGTGCTGTCAGCGCAATGATTGGGATATCCTGGGTGCCTTCGTGTGCAAGGATTTGTCGTGTGGCCTCCCAGCCATCCATTACAGGAAGACTGATATCCATCAGGATCAAGTCCGGGTGATCAAGCTCGGCACGCTGTACCCCCTGTTGCCCATCGGTGGCGATTAGCACCTCGTATCCACGACGTTTTAGCCGTCGCGAGAGCATGTCCCAGTTCTGTTCGTTGTCTTCAACCAGGAGTAACTTGTTCATATTCGAGTTACCTCGTCGGACGATTCAGCGAGATCGTGTTGATTCGGCGGCGGTTGATGTTGAAATTCAGAAAGGATTCGTCGAAGTTCCATCAGTAGATCTTCGCATGTCCATGACAGTTTATTAAAAACCTGCTCCACCTTGCCGCTCAGTTCGGTCCGTTCCTCTGGGGTTAAATCGCGTGCCGTCAATACGACCACCGGTATATCCTGCATTTCGGGAAGTTTGCGCAGATGATCGAGAAACTCGAATCCGTCCATCACGGGCATCACCAGATCGAGCAGTATTAGCTGGGGCGGCTTTTCGCCGATGCGGTCCAGCGCAACTTGGCCGTTTTCGGCTTCGACCACGAACACATCCAAATCTTGAAAGACCTTCCGCACCGAGGCCCGTGCGACCTCGTCGTCGTCGATCACCAGCACATTATCGACAAGATGTTGAATCCGCAACTTCCGAAGCACCTCAGCGAGTCGGGGGCGGTCAATCGGCTTTGTGAGATATTCCGCGGCCCCCAATGCGTATCCGATGCCTTTTTCGTTGACGACCGTCAACATAATGACCGGAACGTCGGTAAGTTGTGAATCGGCTTTCAGCGCCGCGAGTGTGGCCCAGCCGTCGAGCCGAGGCATCATCACGTCAAGCGTGATGACGGCGGGCAGGTGAGCTCGCGCATGGACCAACGCCTCGTCTCCGTTTGCGGCCAATTCGACGCGGAATCCCTGACGGCGGAAGAAGCGTGTCAGCAGGTCACGGGCGGCCGGGTCATCGTCCACGACCAATGCGACCGGAGCCCCCTCGTCGTCCGTGGTCCTGTCATCCTCCGTATTTTCGATCGCCGGGACTTGCGGGCTCTGAGCCGTCGGTAAACGAATCGTGAACACCGATCCGCAGCCTGGTTCGCTGCGGACGCTGACCTCGCCTCCCATCAACTGACAGAAGCGTCGTGTCAGGGCCAGACCGAGTCCCGTTCCGCCAAAGCGGCGGGTCGTCGAATCATCTGCCTGGATGAAAGGTTGAAACAGCCGGTCGAGTTGTTCGTCGGTCATCCCGATTCCGGTATCGGCGACGCAAAACGTGATCCAGCTTTCGTTGTCCGCGTCGTCTCGCTCGACCGTCAAGCGAATCTCTCCGTCAGAACTGAATTTTGCTGCATTGCTCAGCAGGTTATACAGCAACTGTTTGACTTTGGTGACATCCGCATACATGGTCCCCACTTCGGCAGCGATCTTGACTTCCAATCGGTTCTGGTTGATCCGTACGAGTGGCTCTACCGTGGCCGCAATTTCTCGGAGGACCGTCGCGATGTCGAAAGTCTCGTTATAAATGGTCATCTTTCCGGCTTCGATCTTGGACAGATCGAGCAAATCATTGATCAGCGAGAGCAGGTGTCTGCCGGCGGAATGAATCTTCTGTAGGTCGGGCAGTAGTTCCTCGTGTCCCAGGTCCTGAGCGTCTTCCTGCAGCATTTCGCTGTAGCCGAGCACGGCGTTCAGCGGGGTGCGTAGTTCGTGACTCATGTTGGCTAGAAAGTGACTTTTCGCTTGGTTGGCGATTTCGGCGGCATCTTTGGCCTCCTGCAGATCATGCTGGGTGCGAAGGCGTTCGGTGATATCCGAGAATGCGACTACCGCGCCTTCGACCTCCCCGTCTTCAATGATCGGCGAGGCCACGCAGGCGACGGGAAACGAGGTCCCGTCATTTCTCCAGAAAACCTGGTCCTCAAGTCTGACGACTTCTCCGGTCTCTAGCGCGCGGAAGATCGGACAATCGGCCACCGGGTAGGGGGCGCCGTCTGGAAAGCTGTGATGCATAAGCGAATGCGCGGACTTCCCAAGCACGTCGGAATCGTCAAGTCCAAGAATCGCAGTTGCCGAAGGATTGACGAACGTCAAATTGCCGCGGAGATCCATACCATAGATTCCTTCGGCGGTGCTTTCCAGCAACAGCTTGTTGTAGCGGGCCAGTCGTCGCTGGGTCTTTTCGGAGCGAATCCGTTCGGTAATGTCATTCTGCATGCCGACGAAGTGAGTCAGCCGGCCCAGGTGGTCGCGTACGGGCGAGATCCGAAGCTCATTCCAAAATAGAGCCCCATCCTTGCGATAGTTCTTGATGACAACGCGGCATTCGGTGCCATTCCGCACGGCGTCGCGGAGCTGAGAAACCGCCGCCGGTTCCGTCCCCCGTCCTTGCAGGAACCGACAATTCCGTCCAATCACCTCCTCGGCGGAATAACCTGATAGCTGTTCGAACGGCCGGTTAACATAGATCAGCGGGCAATCCGGTTGACGCGCGTCGGAGATGACAATCCCCGTATTGGTCTGTTCAAGGGCGACCTTCAACAACAGCAGTTCCTCGGTTGCTTGCTTACGCTCCGTAATGTCGATCAACAACCCGTCATACGCGACCGCTCCGGTAGGAAGCTTCTGCAATCGAGCCGCCCCATACACCCAGCGATGCTGGCCCGAGGGAAGCTGAATGCGGCCCTCCCACTTCCACGGTCTCAGATCCTCTGCCGCCTCGGCCATCGACTGATCGAAAGACACACGATCTTCGGGATGAATCGCATCGATCAATTTCTGCGGATCGGCCGCGATCTGTTCCGTGTCGGTCTCTAACAACTCGCGTGCCCCCTCGCTGATATACGGCAGACGCAGCTGCCTGTCGGAGCTGCGAATTGCCTGAAACACCAGTCCGGGAACATTCGCTGCGATCCGCTGCATGCGTTCTTCACTTAACACCAACGCGGCTTCGGCGAGCTTGCGATGGGTGATATTTTCATGAGAGATCACTGCCCGTGTAGCGCCAGCGCCGGCAAACCGGGTGACACGGGCGGTGAACCATCGTTTTTGAGCGGGAGCATGACAGGGGTATTCGATCTCAAAGTGCCCTCGATCTCCCGCCAGGACCGCACGAATACCAGCTGCAACTTCAGCGGCTTCGGCACTGTGCCGACCGGCTGCGTGATCACAGACTTGCAGATAGTTTGCACCGACGCCTATGCCGACGGAATCGCGTGCCTGGTTGGTCTCTGCAAATTCGCGCCAGGCTCGATTCGTGGCGAGAATTTCCCCGGTCTCGTCAATGATCGCAATTTGGGAAGCGAGTCCGTCAACCGTCCCCACGGCGAACCGCTCCATCTCCTGCCGCTCCTGTTCGGCTTGCTTGCGTTCCACCAGCTGCCCGATCTGTAGTGAAACGCTGACGAGCTGATCGATACGTTCCTGGTCAAAAGGCAATGCTTTGCGGTCAAAGAATGTAATCGCGCCGTACACCTTACCATCGATCATGATCGGAACCCCGATACCCGAGTGCAGACCTTCCTGTAGGGCGGTTGCAGTTCGTTGGAACAAATCTTCGCTTGCGATCGATTCGATCCAAACGGGACTCGCATTCTGCCAAATCCGGCCTGGTAATCCTTCGCCGGGTCGGAAACGGCTGCGACGTGTCGCCTCGCTGAAAGCCGACTGGGTCTGCGGATACTGGCTCATACAGCGGAGCTGCTGATGTTCCGCATCGATCGTCCACAACTCGCCCGCACTCCAATCGAGGCAGCGGCAGATGACCTCCAGCATCGGAGGTGCTGCCTGCTCGAGAGAGGTCGATTCTGCGAGAATCCGCGTGACCCGATGTTGAGCATCCCAGCGCATCTGCGCCGCTTGACGACGGGTGACGTCGCGGAGGATGCCGGTAAAATAAGTCCGTCCCTCTCGCTCATATTTGCCAAACGAGATCTCCAGCGGTATCGGCGAACCGGAGCGGTGTCGTCCCATCACCTCCACGCCGGTCCAAGGGATCTGCGGCTGGCCGGTCTCGAGGGATCGACGCAGTCCCTCGCGGTGACGATCTTGCAGTTCAGGCTGCATTAGGGAGGTGATCGACTGCCCGATCAACTCCGCCGCTGGGTAGCCAAAGATCCGCTCTGCTGCCGGATTGACGTAGATAATGCGGCTCTGGTCATCGATCGTGATCAGCGCGTCGGAGGCCGTTTCGGCGACCACTCGGTACCGTTCCTCGCTATCGCGGAGAGCAACCAGGGCCCGTTGACTCTCATCTGTCAACGTTTTCATCTGCATTAGATGTCGACGAAGTTCATCGGGCGTCCGGGGCTGAGTATCGATGACACACAGGGTTCCCAATGCGAAGCCGTCCGGTGTCACCAGCGGAGCGCCCGCGTAAAAGCGAACGTGCGGCTCGCCGACGACCAGCGGGTTGTTCGCAAAGCGGACATCCAGATGGGCATCGGGAACCACCAGGACGTCGTCCTGCAGCAGAGCATGGCCACAGAATGCCAATTCACGTGGCGTTTCGCTTGCGTCGAGCCCGACCGTGGATTTAAACCATTGCCGCTTCTCGTCCACAAGACTGACCAGGGCGATGGGAGTCTGGAAAATCTGGGCAGCGAGCGATGTCAGATCGTCGAACTCCTTCTCAGGCAGCGTGTCCAGGATCTGGTAGCGACGAAGTGCAGCGAGCCGATCCGATTCATTTTCTGGAAAAGCAGCGGGCGAAAATGGAAGCGCGCAAGCGGATAGCTGTTCAAGGTTCTGCGAATCTTTTGAGATTTCGGAATTCGGCGTCGCGGGCTGCGCGTTGTCGTGGGGCGTCATGGGACGTCGCTTCGCAGTTTTTTGAGAATTGTTTCGATCTGGGATACCAACAGCGGCAGTTGCACCGGTTTTGTGTGATATTCGGCGCACCCCGTGGCAATCAGGCGTTCGCGGTTTCCGGGGGCTTCATGCGCAGTCAGCGCGATGATGGGCAGATGTTTCGTGTCGGGAGATTGCTTCAGCAACCGAGCCGCCTCCCAACCATCGACGTCGGGCATATTGAGATCCATCAGGATGAGATCGGGCGACTCGGTCTGCGCCATGCGGATCCCTTCGGCTCCGTTTACCGCTAACACGACATCAAAGCCACGTCGCTGCAGTCGTCTCGAGAGCATATCTCGATTCATCTCATTGTCTTCAATCATTAGAATCCGTGGCATGACCACTCCTTACTAGGCGAGAGGGACTGTTGCTGCGGTTCATTAGTGCGAGATCCGCAATTTGCTTGTGCGTCTGACCGATCGAAGTCGTCAGGTAACTCGCACCTCGCGATCGCATCTTGACAAGTACCTCGTCAAATCGCTTTTTATTACCCCAATAACCGACGATGATTTTTAAGTCGGGAAACGTCTTTCGCAGCCGCCGACAAAGGTAACTGGCCTGTGGCATTCCGCTCGGTGGGATCACCGCTAGGAAGACGGCGTCCCAATGCTGCTGCTGCACCAGATCGACGACCTCGCTCGGAAGTGCCTTGGTTGTCAGTGAATGGACGTAATACCCCTCGGGACCGAGTGCTTGTGCAAGCATTTCCACCGCAAGTTCCTCGGACTTGTGATGCGCCGCGCAGCCGAGAATTCGTAGTGTCGGCTTCTTGGTTGTCGCTTCTGGCGAACTCAGCCCGTCTTCTGTGACCCTCTCACTAGCAGAGCCATTGCGGTCGCTCGCTGCGGCAGCATTCCGATCGGTCGCGTCTGGTGAGCTGCGGCGGTTCAAAAATCCACCCTTTGACTCGTCGGATGACCGAGCCCGATCCGCTAAGATGTCATGAGTGGCTTGCAAAACAAAGGCTTCATCCTCAACCGAAATCTGTTCCCGGTAGCGATCCTTGCGGGCTCGCACGATGGCTGGCATTAGAATTTGATCGCAGATGTGTTGAAATTCGAGCGTGTCCCCTGACTGTTCGTGTGCCAATTCTCTCGCTTCCAATTGATCACGAGCCAGCAGTCGCTGGTAAAAGCGAACGTGTGGTGGCAGCACAGGTTCATCCCCCAGCAACACCACGAAGATCCGAAACCGAGGTACATGCTGACCAAGAACCACGAGGCAGACTGTCAGTGGAGTAGCCATTACCAGGCCAATCGGTCCCCACAACAGAGTCCAAAATGCAGCGGTCAAGATCAGCCCGACTGCGGAGATACCGACGCTGTGTCCAAACAGCAGTGGCTCAATTACCATGTTGCTGATGAGTTCCAACGCGACGATAAAGGCAATCACCAACAATGGTTGCGACCAACCTTCAAACGCGACCAAGCTCGTCACGATTGGGAAGATCGCCCCCATCCAGGGCCCGACGTACGGGATATATCGCAGCAGCGCCGCCATCAATCCCCATAAAAGCGCAAAGGGGACACCCACGACGAACAACACAAGTCCAAGGGCCAGTCCGTAACTAGCGTTGATCAGAAACTGCATCATCAGGTACCGACCAATCCGTCGTCCCGCGTCATCCAGCGCCCGCGTGGTGACTGACAACTGACCATGTCCGAACATCCCAATCAAACGGTTCCGCAGATCCTCGCGGCTGATCAGCATGAAAATGACCAGTACAACCACGAGTGCGGTCGTCCCCAGCGGACCCATCAGCGGACCGATGGTGGCCATCATGTAAGCCCACTGCGACTGCGACTCCGCTTGGACGAGTACCTTGGTCTCGTTCACCTTGGTCTTGGTTTGAGCGTCTCCTTCTACTTCTTCCAACCGCGTGCCAACCCGCTCCAAGGTAGCTTGCAGGTCGGCCATCGCCCCGCTGCCCAACAAACGCCGCAGATCGAAAATTTTGCTTTCTAGATTACTGATATAAGTTTGATTCGCACGCAAATCGTGAGCGAGATCCCGCAACTGTCCCCCTACGCTCCAGCCGATTCCAGCGAGCACCATAGAGACTAGCAGCACAACTGTCACCACCGCAGGTACGCGTTGGAGCCCGCCACGCTCAAGCATCCGGACAATCGGTTGCAAGAGAAAACTTAAGATGATTCCCAGTGCCAGTGGGATAAAGATCACCTGGCCCAGGTACAGTCCAGCGACCGCGATCGTGGCCAGTACCGCGATCGCCAGTGGCGGCAGCCAGCGGGAGATCGGATCTGCATTTTGAATTCCCATCCCTGCCTTCCGTCTCGGTTGAGATTATGATGCGTGTCTTAGAATGCGCGGCTCCCTAAGTCGCAGTCGCAGCTCCTCGCCAGGAATGGGGTCGGTGAAGACGTTCACCCCTGAACATAGGAGCGTTGCGAAAGGTTCTATGCACAGAGTGTGATGGAGCTGCTACTAACCCTAGAACCAAGCGTGCTGAACACACCGTTTCAAGAACACACTGTCCCCAAAAAGGGAACAGCTGTTCATAAACGCAAATCTCATGCCCTCGTTTAGTTAAGTCAGCGAAATCAATGACGAGAACATCGAAGAAGTTAGCAGTGAGGAGGCGGTTTTGGCCCGCAGATGATTGCCCCCCGGTTTCCAGGGATCTCCCAGAGCAAAACGAGGACACTCGTTTCAGCCGAGCAGTGTTCAAGCCGTCGCCTAGAAGGGGCAGCAAGATGGCGACCGGAAAGCCGCGTCCATCTCGGCGAGCAGCAGATCGGGCTGCACGATTGGTCCACATCGCTGCAGTACTTCTCCCGGAAGATTCACTCCGGCCATGGGTAGAACAGCTACGTTAGGAAGACGATCGCGAAGTTCACTTAACGCGGACACGACGTGATGATTGCGGAGCAATCAACGACTATCAAACTTCCGGTAGTGGACGAGGCAACGAATCCTTCGGTGGACGGTGAGCTTGGGGACTCGCTGTCTCGTCCACTACATTTGATGTTGATTGAGATGGTGACCCGACGATGATCCGTTCGCGACCAAGCTGATCGCAGAACGAGCGACCAATCTAGCCACTTTGATCGACCGAGTCTCTTTTGGGACCAAGTAACGCGCACAGCCTGAATAGGGAGCGAACAAATCGGACGATTTGACTTGTCAATATTGCGGGCAAATGCGTGACGAGTGCGGCGATTCAAATTTGCTATTAACGGTCGCATTATGGGGTGATCGGAAAGCACGCCGTGGAAATCGCTCGATAAATTCGCGATATGCTCGCCGAGCGACCATGGACGGTTGACATCTTGAATTGCACGTGGCTCGTGCCCACGGGGATTGGCGACGGCACAACATGTGCCTAATTGGTTCAATAAGATCGATTGCGACTGACCGTTGTCCGTCCCGGATCGCGGGATGGATGAGACGATCGGTGGCAGGTCCGTCGCACAACGACTCACGGACTCGCAGGAAAGCAGCATGCTCGATCTTTTCAATCCATGTACTCCATGAATGAAGATACAACGTGAGTGAAGCAACCGGTCAACCACTGACGTTCAACACGCTTGGTCACTATCAATGGCCTGCAATGGCCGCCGATGAGTCGATACGGAATTTCAGTTGGAAAATCTGGAAGCGATTCGGGGGCAAGGATGAGGATCCATTCATTTCGGAAGACTCGCTGAAATGGGCAAGTGACAAACACTCGGCGGGAATCGAATCGCCACCGGCTTGCGGTCCAATCATGGAAGAAATGCAAGCCACCTTTGCCGAATGGATCTGCGATCCGAATCCGTCGCGATGGCTTCAGCTTGTGGTCTTACCACCGGCAGACACCAACGATTTGCTTCGTACATGGGCTATCGAACACGACCATCGCATTATCGATCCGCCACCGCGTGAATCATTGCTTGACCACTCGAAAGTGGCTTCCGTACCGCTCGACTGCGAAAACACCTTGGTGGTCATCCCTCAACTTGAACGTTGGTTCCTTCGTCATCAAGACGGAATGATGCACGTTCGTCGTTTGTTGCTACAAGCCTCGAAAACCAAACGTCACCTTATCATTGGATGCAATTCTTGGGCGTGGCAGTTTCTAAACAAGGCCGTCAGCGCGGGACGCCTATTGCCGCTTGGTTTGACATTTAACGCTTTCGATGCCGACCGACTTCGGAATTGGTTAATGCCGCTTTCCCAAAGTGATAACGCATCCGAGTATGTCTTCAGGCAATCTAAAAATGGTTTGATCGCCGATTCAGACTATTTCGCGAAGCTGGCCGCTCGCAGCCTAGGAATCCCTTGGATCGCTTGGCACCTGTGGCATCGCGCAATACGCGTCCGCCCAAGTGACCAAAACATCGGTCACCCGAAGTTTCCTGATGAGCAAACGCGATGGGTTTCGGAATTGGAGGATTTAAGTTTGCCGATAGAGGATGTCGATGCGGCGTTGCTGACATTGCAGGCCTTATTAATCCACGGAGGACTGACCGAAGAGGAATTAGATTTGGCAACGCCAAGCGTCGATGCGTCAAACGTCTTGCCATCGCTGGTCGAAGCCGATTTCGTCGCTCATCAAAACGATGGGTTTCAATGTAAACCGGACGCCTATCCGGCGATCCGATCTCGACTGGTCTCCGCAGGGTTTCCAGAGGACAAACTATGATGCAAGAAGAAAGCAAGGTCCCCGCGGGCGAAAATTCTGCTGAACCGTCTTCGTCGGGGCAGGTAGCCGTCGAGTTGGCTGACAGCGCGACAGAGCGAACCGCGTCTTTGCCCGAAACGAGCGAAGCCTCGCAAAAGCAGGTAGAAGAGCTGGAATCAACCGGTCAGTCGGGCGCCGAAGAAGCTCAAGACGAAGCAATGAAACTGATCAATGATTTGCAAGACATCAACTTCCTGCACATCGTTGCGATCATCTTCGCCGCTTGGTTGCTTATCTTTCTCACTCGCAAATTACTTCCGCTTCTGGCCGAACGCGGCCCTAGCCAGACGCGTCTTTACATCCTCAATGCCGTGCCGATCATACGACTGTTGACGATGACGGGGGCGATTTTGTGGTTGATCCCAATTATATTTAACGTCAACTTCGAAAACTTTCTCGTCATTGCAGGCGGGGCCAGCGTCGCGATTGGGTTTGCCTTTAAGGACTACGTCAGCGGGCTGATTGCCGGGATTATCGCTGTTTTTGAGCGTCCCTATCGCCCTGGCGATTGGGTCACAATCGGTGACCATTATGGTGAGGTGCGTTCGGTTGGCATGCGTTCGCTGTGCCTGCAGACCGCAGCGGACGACCTCGTTACCGTTCCTCACACCCGGATCTGGGACGAAAACATTGCGAATTCCAACAACGGCGAGCGAACGTTGATGTGTGTGGCAAATTTTTACATTCGTCCCGACCATGAGGCCGACGCGGTCCGTCACGCACTTCGCGAAGTGGCAATGACGAGCGCCTATTTGGAATACAGCAAACCGGTCTTGGTGATGTTAGCGGACGAGCCATGGGGCACCCATTATAAAGTCAAAGCGTATCCATTTGACCTTCGTGATCAATTCGCCTTCATCAGCGACCTGACCTGTCGAGGCAAATCGGCGGTTCGCAATATTGGGGTCGAATTTGTCACCGCCGATTACGCAACTACCTCGGAACAGCCATGAACAACGACGGTCTCAAAGAACGAAGTTGGCAATGGATACTGTGGAGTGTGTGGTGTGGGCTACTGATTGTCACTGCCGTTGCGCCGCTGTTTCCGGTCAACTGGTGGTGGGTCCGCGTTGGCGATTATCCGCGGGTCCAACTTCTCTGCGTTTACCTTGTGACGCTTGCCGTGATGCTGCTTGTTCGTCGACATCGTCCTACAAAGTGGCTGGCCGCGGGGTTGCTGGTAGCCTGCGCCATTCAAGGGTACTGGATCTTTCCCTACATGCCGTTCGCGCCAAAAAGTGTTCAGTGGGCGCAGCAGCAAGATCCAGCGGCACGACTGCGAATTGTTTCAATGAACGTCCTCCAAGAGAACAACAACGCAGCGGCGGTCTTGGAAATTGTTCGAAGAGAAAAGCCAGACGTACTGGTGCTTTGCGAGGTCAACACCCGGTGGCTCGATTCGCTTGCGGCGCTTGACGAACGCTTCGATTTCGCCAAAAAGCATCCTCTTGAAAATGGCTATGGAATTGCTCTTTACTGCAATTTGCAGGTGGATTCCTGTCGCGTTCGGGCAATGGTGAAACACGAGATTCCTTCCATCGATGCCACCCTACGTTTGCGAAACGGGCAAGTATTGCGGTTGTTTGCCGTTCACCCCAATCCACCAAGACCTGGCGAGAGTACCGTGAAACGCGATGCCGAATTGGTGCTTGTCGGTCGCGAAGTTGCGAAGGATAAATCCGCCATTGTGCTTGGCGACATGAACGATGTCGGTTGGTCACGAACGACTAACTTGTTTCAGGAGGTCAGTGGCTTGCTCGATCCTCGAAAGGGACGCGGCATGTATTCCACCTACGACGCGACCTCTTGGTATTTGCGTTATCCACTCGACTACCTGTTTCACTCCGACGACTTCCGAGTCGCCGAGCTGAGAACGCTTGAGTTCATAGGCTCGGATCATTTCCCATTGCTGATTGAGCTCAGCCATGAACCGGAGGCTGAATCAAAACAAGAAGCACCCCAGTTGGACGCCGGCGACAAGCAGGACGCCGACGAAGCAGTACAGGAGGCGGCCGACTTAACGGAAGCTAATGAATGAACTGCTGGCACCGATCGTTTTAGCCGCCTCAAGGCTCATCGAAATCTCGAATCAAGCCATCACATAGTGTCACTAATCAGAACACGCACCCGGCAGACACGTTTCATGTCGTCGCGTTGCGACTGAGGGGGGATGTTGTTTTTCCAAACCACGGACTCACGTCCGTGGCTTTAGCCTGCCGTCACTTTGTGACTTGATTGTTCGCCACAGAACGTCGCTCCGCGGCGGGGTGCCAATTTCAG
>CAXBHV010000062.1:0-12627 GCA_963974855.1 uncultured Rhodopirellula sp.
CAGCAGCGCTTCGACGTCGGCATCGGAGATATCAACTTGGTTGAAGTTGATATCGACGATGTCCTCGTTGGGAATCTTTTGCCGACTTCGAAAAGCTTCACCAAGGAACGTGAAGCGAACTCCTCGGTCCGTCAAGGCAATCAACGCGGCATCCATCGAATAAATCTCCGTCGCGAACCAGCGGGACCGGTAGCCCACCAAGAAGGCAACGTCTCCTCGACGAGCCTTCCACGGCTTGTGTATCACAACTTCTATTATTCTGTCATCGCAACTCTCATGCCATTTCTTACGAACGAATCTCGTCCTCTGGCGATCGGCTTCCGCTGGCGAGTCGGTCTGACGGATTTAGATTGTAGCCACCTTCGCCAGACGGTGGACACGCAATGCCATCTACTTTGGTAGCGCTCGCGGCGTGGGGCCCGTCCGTTTTGCCTCGGTCCCGCTGCCATTCCGACCTGACCTCGCTGACGTGCGCCGTCTCACCGTGATCAAAGTAACTATCGCAGACGCCCACGATACTTGCATGTTTTCGTTGACTGACGCTGTCACCCGTAGCGCACTCACCCACAGCGTTCGTGCAATTTAGGATGAGAACTCAAAGCCTCGCATCATTCCGGTGGCGCTGGCGAATGCGTCGACTTCGAGCTTTAGCCGCTGCAACATTGACGTGTAGAGATTCGGCAGCGGGTAGTTGTTTTTTCGGTCGAACGCCAAGTGCTGGCCGTGTTTGAAGCCGCCTCCTGCGACCACGACTGGCATATTTTTGGTGTCGTGCGCCGATGCGTTTCCCAGATTTGAGGTTAACAACAACATCGTTCGGTCAAGCAGCGTGTCGTCTCCTTCTTGAGTCTCATGGAGTCGGCGGACGAGGCTGCCCCACGATTGCATTTGAGCCTCTTCAATGATCGAAAGCTGTGCGATCTTATCTTCGTCGCGACCATGATGACTGAGTTGATGATAACCCTGCTCGACACCCTCCAATGGAATGCGTCCACCATCGCCGCTGGTGTGCATGGTGATAAACCGCGTGCTGTCGGTTTGCAGAGCCAGGAAGATGACGTCGTGCATTGCGGTTTGCAAAGCGATCGTGTCCGAGGTGTCGCTGACGGGGGCGGGCGCCTGTTCGGCAACTTTGGGTTTGGGGCGTTCCGTCCACCCCTGGTTCACGACCAGACGTCGTTCAAGATCGCGTACGCTGGTGAAGTAGGCGTCCAATTTGTCGCGATCGGCTGGGCCGAGTCGACGCTGCATTGCTTTGGCTTCTTCACTGACAATATCCATAATGCTGCGGCCCTCGCGAATTCGCTGTTTCTGTGCATTGCGAGCGGCGGGGCTGTCGTCGGTAAACAGCTGGGCAAAAAGACGTTGCGGAGAATTCTCGGGCGGAATCATTGCTCCATTGGCCGTATACGAGGTGCTCGTCGTTCCGTTGGAACTGAGTACAAGCGATGGATGGCGTGTCTCGCCGCCAAGTTCGCGGGGAGCCATGACTTGGTCAAGCGAAATGGTGTTATGGAAATTTGATCCACTGTAGGGTGCCGCGGACAAGATGCAGGGCTCAGACTTGTGACCGCCTCCGACGCCGGGATGCGAGGCTCCCGAGATCACCGTGAACTGATCGCGAAGATCCTCGATGGGTTTTAGATATCGCGTGGTCTCGTAGTCGCGGCCAGATTTTTCGGGAAATAGGTTCGGACCATGGAACCCTAAAGCGTTGCTGATTCCAACGAAGCGCCGGGGAGAGGAGGCCGCTGCCGACGCTTCTCGACCGAACGCCGGAACCATCGAACTAAGCCAGGGCAGCGCCATAAAGACTCCACTGCCGCCTCGCAGCAACGTGCGACGCGAAATCGAGCGATTGGTTGCGAAGTAGTTTGATTTCATCGGTGTGTACTTTGTTTAGACGGATCGGGGCTTGGAATCCAGTAAGACCGTTATTTGTTTTGAAACAGGGGACTCTGGACGACTTCATGAATGATCGAACGAACGCCGTAGTTGGATGATTCGGTTGCGGCAACGATCGCATCGAGGGCCTTGCGATCGGCAAAGGTGGGCGACGCGCCCGTCGAGTAGGTAATCAAGTGCATTGCCAAATTGCGTGCGATTCGATCGGGGTGCTTGCCAAGTATATTTTTCATCCCATCGATGTCGTCGAATGCCTCGCCGCTGACGAATTCATGACTGGCATCGATCGGCAAGCCATCCACCCACTTCTTTTTCGAGCCGTCTGTGATAGCCCGATAATGGTCCCGCCAACCGCCGATCACGTCATAGTTTTCCAAGGCAAAACCGGGAGGGTCCATTTTGACGTGGCAGGCTGCGCAGCTATCGAGATGCTTGTGTTTTTCCAGTTCCTCGCGAATCGAGGTCGCGCCTCGGATATCAGGTTCGACCGCGGGAACGTTGGCAGGCGGTGGAGGGACATGTTGCCCCATGATTCGCTCTAACATCCAAACGCCGCGAATGATTGGGGACGTCGTGGTTCCGTTCGCGGTTACTTTCAGCACACTGGCATGGGTGATGATGCCGCCACGCCGGTTCGACGGATCCAGACTTACTCGCTGCAATCCAATCCCACCGGGCCAATCCACGTCGTAGTGCCGGGCCAGTCGACTGTTGAGAAAGGTGAAATCCGAATCGACGATATTGCGAGCAGGCAGATTGTGATCCACCAATTCCTTGACGAACGCATGCGATTCGCTGCGTAACGAATGATGCAGTACATCGTCATACTCTGGATATAGATTTCCGTCGGGCGTTGTGCTGTTGATCTCGTACAGTTTCAACCATTGGTCCGTGAACTCGGTAATGAACGTCGCCGACCGTTTGTCGGCGAGCAAACGATCGGTCTGCTTTCGTAGTACCGCTGGACGACTTAGCCGACCCGCAGCGGCCAATTGCAGCAGTTCCTTGTCGGGGCCAACGCCCCACAAAAAGTGGCTCAATCGATTCGCCAATGCGTATTGGTCGAGCGAACCGGGCGGTTCCTCGAAGTACAGAAAACGCGGCGAGCAAAGGATCGTTCGATAGGCGGCACGCAGCGCGTCGCCAATCGATCCACCGGCTTCCAAACTCGCTCGGGCGAAATCCAAGTACGGCTGTATCTCGTGTTGCGTGACTGGACGACGAAACGCTCGCTGTGCGAACGATTGCACCAATTCTCGCAAATCTTGCTCAGGATCCTTTGGCACGATTTCGAATCGCACCGACTCGAATCGCTCGTTTTCAAATCGCTTGTCGGGGCCCTCCCGCCAATACGTTCCCTTCGCGGTCTTTGCGGCATTGGCAATGTCGGTCGGATCCGTGATCTTTTTCTTGTTCGCCGCAATCGGTCGAAGTTCCAAGTCACCGATCAATGCCTTTTGCAATTGGGCACGGTCCGGAACAATTCGCTGCATGTCAATCCACTTGATCGCAACGCCTGGAAAACCCAACGGTTCAACGGTGCCCGCGGGTTCGCCCACCATTTGCACTGGGACCTGTTTCAAGCCGCGGTCGTTAGGAAGGACACGCAGCATGTGCCCCTCGCGGATCCAGGCTTCAAACTCGTATTCCCTTTTTTCTCTCGTCGCCTCGAAGCTTCCGACCCAATACATCGTGGACGCTTTGGCGTTAATAAAGCCCGTTTGAATACTGCACCAAACGCGACCGCTGGGCGGCGGGTTGACGGCTTGCACGCTTAATCGAATTCGGTAACGACCGTTGGATGGAACGATCGTCGCAGGCAGCTTTCCGTAAAAATTCTGTCGGGTCGACCAGGAAACGATGTCCTCATGCTGGGGACGCCCTTCCGCCATACGGCCCGTTTTTTTCTCATCGCGACGTAGTTGCTTCCAATCGAACCGAACGGTCGGCGTCGACGCGTCTGCCAGCAGTTGAGTGAACGAAGCGTCCAAGGCCGCGTCGGCGGCGTCGAGATAAGCCGCCATTGTGTGATCGGATAGCTGCTGGCTTTTTGACACGGTATCGTAGCCGTGGGTCAGCGAATCCTCGGGCAAATATTCGCTAAGCGGAATGTCCACCGCCAGTAATTCGCACACGTTTCGTTCGTATTGTGCACGAGTCAAGCGGCGCGCCGCGACTCGGCCTTCCGTAGCGATACGCGCAGCATCGGCCTTTTCCAGCACATCATGCAGGCTCGCAAGAAACGGCGTCCGGTCTTCTTCGTCGAGAGTTTCATCCGGCGGCATCTCACCGTCCCGGACTCGGTCAAAGACTCGCTCCCAAAGATGAAAGTTATCGGGATCATCCAGATTCAGCGTCAACGACTCTAAATCCAGATCCCCTTCCTTTGAATCCGAGTCGTGGCACCCCGTGCAACTCCAGCTCAATAGTTCGGCGACGTCCGCAGGCGGATCTGTCGCCTGAGCCGTCGTTAGCATTCCTGCAACGATCAGCAATGCCATTGGCAAACATCGCTTTCGCAGGCGTGCGCGGGAATTCAAACAAGGTAAGCGTGATTTCATGTTACGCGAAGTGAGGGTGGCAGGTGCGGAGGAGTGGTTATCAAGCCAGTTTAGTTGGATTCGTTGATGCTCAACGTAAAGTTTTGTGGGACCGTCGCGTCAATCTCGACCAGATGCTTCGTTAACTGGTCATCAAGGTCATGGGCCTTTTCCAGCATCACATCGGCAGTTCGTCTGCATCTTCAGCGTCGTCCGTCGTGTTGTAAACAATGACGGGGAAGATCATCTCGAGTAGGCTGCCGTGACGCTGGCCCATGTTTTTCCGATGCGAAGTTCGTCGAACTGAATCGGCGCCATGTTTTTGGTAGACACCCGGAACTCGTTGAGGACACTATCATTGCGAATGGGACGCGAAGAGATGTTCCATATTGAAGGTTCAACCGAATCGACGGTTTCGTGATCCCCGTAGATCCGCACATCAATCAGATCGTCCTTCTCTTGCCTCGCCAAAATTTTACAAACGAACAGGTAGACCACTTTTTCCCGCAGCGGACTCGTCGCGTTGGCAACTCGCCCGTTATGAATGATGCGTGGCTTTCCTCGCTGAGTGACCGGACCAATCGAAATTTTGCCGAACGATTCTTGAGCATTGCGTAGTGTGAAATAGGCCCAGCCATTGGAATCTGCTCCCTCCGGAACGGAATCTCTTCGAACCAGAAAGCTTATGTAGTACGCGGCGTCGCGGTTCATGTGGATCGGATCCTGCAACATACGGCCCAAGTTCGCACTGCCGTTGATCGTAATACTGCCGCCAATGGGCGATTTGTCTTGGTGGGGCCAGACTAACGATTCGCCGATCCGCACCGGGGCATCTGATTCCATTTTGGATCGTTCTGCCTGTTTCCAACCCTGTAGCCATCCTCGGCCGCCGTTCGAGCCAGCAAGGGGGCCTGTGTCGTAGTCAAAATGTTCGACTACTCGAATTGAATTCGCAGGCTCCGATTGAACGGCTGGCTGACGGATAAAACGATTCGATGCCAGCTCAATTGTTTCGGTGGCGCCGGTTTGCGAGATGCGGCGAGCGTCGCCAGCGTGGATGTGAATCAATTGATCGCCCGATCCATTTAGCTTCTGGCCCGACGGTTCGCAAATCACTCGCCCATCGAAGACGTGAACCTCGCCCGTCGCTCCCGATCGATCCACGCTGACGGCAAACTCCGTTCCTTCATCCTGGATTTTTGAAAATGGAGTCTCCAGCGTAAAATGATCCAGATCGCCTTCACCGCTGAAAACGACTTTGCCGTGCCGCAGCATCGCATGATCAACGCTGGCAAGTTCCAACTCCGATGGGCCTTCGAGGACCAGACGTACATCAGAGTCAAACTGAACTACGGCAACACCTTCCTCCAGCCGCAATGTTTCCGCCCGCAGACGCTGGCCTTCGTATCGTGGTTGATCGTCCAAGTCCCAGCGACAGCCGGCAGCGAAACTGAGTGTGGCGATCTCGCTTTCGCTGTGACCAACTTGCGTGGTCACGGCATTCCGAATGGAATTCGCAGGATCGTCTACCTGGAACCATTGCCCACCAAGAAGGACGCCAACCGCAAGGCTGGCGCAGATCGCGGCGGACCAGTAAACGATTGGCCACCAACCACGGTTCACAGGCATGACGGATGACGGCATGACGACGCTGGGCTGGCTTGTGTCCTGATCGGCGTCAATCATTCCCTGTTGTCGATGCAGCATCGAAGTCACGTCGATCGCCTCGACGTAGTACTGCAGCGCTGCCGGATCATTTTCAAGAATGTGTTCCAGCTCGCTGGTTTGCGAATCATCCAAACCACCGTCACGCACCAACCCGATCAACTCCATCAAACGTTGATGTTCCTGTGGACGTTCCATCAATCCTAGCCCTCCGCCTGAAGTGAACGACGGATGCACCACAGCAGCGAATCGTGGACTCGGTTCAGTGATTTGTAAACCGAATCGGCGCTGCGGCCGAGTTGCTCGGCGGTTTGCTTCGTCGAGTTTTCAGCAAAGTAACGCAGTCGAATCAGTTCGCGGTCCTTTTCTCGCAGGTCCGCCAAACAGGACTGCAGAATTCCGAGCCTAGCGTCACTTTGTGATGACACCTCGGTCACAGCGTCAGCGATCTGATGCATCAGCTTCTCGTTGAAACAGACTCGCTGAGACGCTGATTTGCGTCGGTACGTCAAAACTCGGTAGCGGGCGATCGAGATTCCCCATGCGACAAAATCGGTGCCCTTTTCAAACTGCTCGAATTTGCTCCACATGATGGAACAAGTCTCCTGTAGCAGATCCTCGGCGTCAGCCAAATTCGGCACCAGCGACAGAATAAACCCCAGGATCCGACGCTCGGATTGGAGGAATAACCGCATGAACGCCTCCTCCGTCGCAACATCGGCGTTTGGGGATCCTGGTAGTTCGGGCACTAAAATGCACTCCTTGTCGACAGAACTCAAGTCTTGAACCGCGTGTTCCTAAGCGATTTGCAAAGGCTGTATCAGGTAATCGCAGTGATCTGTGTATTTTGGAAGATTTTCTTTGACGATTTCAGAAAAAATCACCTTTGTGAATTTTTTGGGGAATCGCTTCCAAATTTGCGGCTCACCTGCGATCACCGCACGCCTGCAATTTCCATTTTTCTCTTGCAGCAACCTTGAGTGCCCGTTGCCCCAGCATCACCGGCCGCGACTGAGTGGTCGTCCGGACTATCGGACGTAGACTGCAGGCCAATGCCATCTACTCTGGGTAGCAGGCCCGTCCGGTTGTAACGCGTAAAACGTTCGATCTTGACCGGGCGGGCCGCGCGCTGCTCCGTTATAAAAACCACCCGGTTAGAGAGAGGGGCTATGGCATTGGGCTGGCGCCCTGCCGTCAACAATCCCAAATGATTCGCTTGCCCATCAACACGCGGCGATCAAGTCCATTGCCTGCTGCTATACTTCGCTGAAGGCTCGCTTGTTCGCAGCATCCTCTCGGCGTAGACTTTCAAGTACCCCTCTCATTATTTGAAACTTCAGCGAGGACGGTATGGATTCCGGGTTCACAGTGAAGCATTTCAAGGTTCGTGGTTCTGCGGATGACGGAATTACGGTGCATCAATGGGAGTCAGGCGAACACACTTGGCCGAATCACTCCCACCCTGAATACAAACTGGGCGTTTCCGAAGGCGGGACGGGGACGTTTTTCTATCGTGGCCAGCGATATTCCACCGGACCGGGGAAACTGCTTGTCATCCACCCCAATGAAGTGCATTCGTGCACGGCTACAGGGGCGTGGCGTTATCTCTATGCTGACCCGAACGTCGTCGCCAATATCGTCAGGACGTTTGACCGCAACGGCGATATCGAACCTTTGTTGCTGCCTCCGGTCATCGACGACACTCAACTTGTCGAACTCGTTTTGCGGGCTCACCGAGCGATGGATGACGGAGATTCGCAGTTGGATCAGGAATCCGCCTTCTATGATGCCATCTGCGAGCTTTTAGTGCGGCACGCATCGTTGTCGGACATTCCGAAACAGCAGGGACGCGTGAACATTCGCCGGGTCCAGGAAAGTTTGGAAGCGAGATTCCGCGAGAATGTCTCGCTTCACGAACTCGCGCAATTGGCCGGGACCTCGGCCCCGTATCTAAGCCGCGTCTTCTCCAAAGAGGTCGGCATGCCCATCCAGCACTATCTCTCTCAAATCCGAGTGCGTCGTGCGCAGCAGATGTTGAAGGCCGGCGAGACGCTGGCTAATGTCGCCTACGCCGCCGGTTTCACGGACCAATCACACTTCACACGACATTTCAAACGATTCATTGGGGTGGCACCGGGAACATATTCCAAGGCAGTGAATTCAACCGGCACCCCCTGACCCCCGGTCGCTCCGCTAAGAAAGCCACCCGTTTAGTGCCAACGTCGGCAACCCAGGGCACAATCCGCAGGTTCGGAGCTCGCGTCATTCCTCGCAGTCAATTCTTTTGATGGCGCGCAAAATCGTTCAAGAAGTGTCCTGGGTACCTCTCTAAACTCATGACGTTGAGGGACTACATGTCATGCGACATTCAAAGGAATCACTCCGGTGCAAATCAATCCCGTCGCGACTGGCTGATTGGACTTGGACGAGAAAAGTAGAGAACTCTTTTACAACACCCATAGGATTAAGAATACGATGAACTTGGAAATGAACAACAAAACCGCCTTGGTCACTGCATCGACTGGCGGAATCGGCTTGGCTATCGCGACTCGCTTGGCTGCCGAGGGGGCAAGGACAATCGTGAACGGACGCCGCGAAGAGAGCGTCGACAAGGCCATTGAAAAAATTCGTGAGCGTCAACCGAAGGCCGACCTGATCGGGTTGGTATCCGACAACGGGACGGCTGAAGGCGTCGCACGAACCATCGCCGAACATCCGCAGATTGATATCCTCGTCAACAATCTAGGCATCTTCGAGGCAGTCGATTTCTTTGACCTGACGGACGATGATTGGCAGCACATCTTCGATGTCAACGTGATGAGCGGTGTGCGTCTTGCACGGTATTACCTCAAGCAAATGCTGGAGCAAAACTCGGGACGCATCATTTTTATCAGCAGCGAATCCGGCGTCGTGCCTGCTCCTGAAATGCCTCACTACGCGATGACGAAGACAGCACAACTGGCCGTCTCGCGTAGTCTGGCTCAATTGACCAAAGGAAGCTCCGTTACCGTGAACACCGTGATGCCGGGTTCGACGTTGACCCCAGGCGTAAAGGAATTCGTCAGCAATCTGTTTCCGGATGAGCCCTACGAATCGGCCGAAAAACGATTCATGGCAGACAATCGGCCGACCTCGTTGATTCAGAGATTGATCGAACCAGAAGAGATTGCCAACATGGTTGCGTTTGTTGCCAGCCCACTCGCATCGGCGATCAACGGAGCACCAATACGAGTCGACGGAGGTCTCATTCCAACGATTGCGTGAAGTGATGTGAAGGATGCAGAAGAATCGATTGGCAAGGAAAACTTTCGATTGACTGCATAACGTAGTGGACGAGGCAACGAGTCCTTGTTTTGGCAAAGAATGAGCGGGACTCGTCGCCTCGTCCACTACGCCAGAACAAACTTGAATGAGTCCACTTCACGATGACACGTCAAGCCACTTGTACATCACGTGGGCATCGACGTAGCCGAGCTTGGTGTGTCGAAATGCCTTGGGCAGCGTGCCGACAATCTCAAAACCATGACGTTGCCATAGCTTCACGGCACTCTCGTTCGTCGAGATGACGAGGTTGTACTGCATCGCTTTGAATCCGCGAGCGACCGCTTCGGTTTGCGAGTGTTCGCACATCGTCGACGCAACGCCCTTGCCGCGAGCCGCTTCGCCTACGACGTACCCGCAGTTAGCGACGTGGGCTCCCAGTTCGACTTGGTTGGGCTTGAGGTAGTAAGTACCCAACACCTCGCCGTGGTCGTCCACCGCGACGAACGTCGCGGCAGGAACGTCAATCCAAACCACGCGAGCTTCCGCCTCTGTGATGTTCGGCGAATACGGATAGGTTTCGCCTGCCCGAAAAATGGGCTCGAGAATTTGCCAAACGGACCGCCAGTCCTCGGGCTGAAAGAGTCGCAGTGTTGTCATGAGCCTTCCCCAATCATTCGCTTGCTTGTTCACTTGCTGCTGACTTTTGACGTTCAGCGATCAAATCCATCGCGTGCTCTTCACCCCATTTCTTAAGTGACTTCAAGACCGGCTTGAGCGACTTGCCTTCTGCGGTCAGTTCGTATTCGACTCGCGGCGGCACTTCGGCGTAGACGATTCGGTTGACCAAACCGCTCGCTTCAAGTTCGCGAAGCTGCTTGGTCAACATCCGCTGGGTGACGCAACCGACCTTCCGCTTGAGCTCACTGAAGCGAAGTCGACCATCGAGCAAATAGTAAAGCACGATGCCTTTCCACTTGCCGCCAATCAACTCGAGTGTCGCTTCCACCGGACAAGCGGGCAGCGCGTAACTGGTGTGCCGGGCCTTGCTGTTGGTATCCATTGTGTGCCTACATGTCCTAAATGTGCGTACTTGTTCGCTTGGTTCGTACTCGTATTATGTACATAGAGACGTCCAAAGGGAAATATCGATCTTCGTAGTGGACGAGGCAACGAGTCCTTGTTTTGGCAGAGATTCGTAGTCGACGAGGCAACGAGTCCCTTTTTTTGGCAGAGAATGGAAAGGACTCGTAGCCTCGTCCAGTACGTTGCATGAGGGAGGACTTATGAACAAACGAGATCATCTTAGGCGACTCGAGCGAGAGCATTATCAGGGCGATGCGATTGTTCACTGGACTCTCACCATGGTCGACCGAAAGCGGGGATGGCTATCTGCAATGTTCCTGTATCGCTTTCGCGAATTGCTGACGCATACTCTATTCCGATATGGGCTAGCGAGTCCGTTGTTTTGTCTCATGCCCGATCATATTCATATGGTATGGATGGGGCTTTGCGATAGAAGTGATCAGCTCAAAGCAATGAAACATTTCCGTCCGAGATGCAACGAATCACTGGAAAGGATCGGTTTTGACATTCAGGACCAGGCTTTCGATCACGTCTTTACCGACGAAGAGCGTCGAGATACCGAATTCCGAAATGTTTGCCAGTACATCGCCAGAAATCCTGAGCGTGCAGGACTTGTTGAGCCCGATGCATTTGCATCGTACAGATTCACCGGATGTCTAGTGCCTGGATACCCCGAACTGCGTCCGTTTGTTGCGGATTATTGGGATCGCTTCGACAAGGTCATGTCCTTTCTACGGAAAGATGGCCTGATGAGAACGTAGAAGTTATTCGCGTAGTGGACGAGGCAACGAGTCCCTGACGCGGAGCATGTGAGTTCAAATCGGAAGAATTAACACAACAAGAACATTTTTGGTCGCGAAACTGGGTTGTTCCTGGGACTCGTGGCCTCGTCCACTACCAAAAACACTCGTCCACTACCTAACCAGGAGAGAAAAGATGAAAGCGATGCTTATCAAGGCCTATGGTGAAAATGCGACTTTTGAGATTGCGGATGTCGCGAAACCCGAGGTGAAGCCCGGCCACGTGTTGGTCAAGATCGCCGCTTCGAGCGTGAACACGGTCGACACGATGATCCGCAAGATGGGCAAGGATTTGCCGTTGTCGCCCGACACGCCTGCGATCTTGGGGATGGACTTTGCCGGGACCATCGAGGCCGTTGGCGATGGCGTGACAGACTACTCCGTTGGCGATGAAGTCTACGGATGTGCCGGTGGACTGGCCGACTTGCCGGGCACGCTGGCTGAGTACATGGTGGCCGATAGCAAGTTGATTGCTCACAAGCCAAAAAATTTGTCGATGCGTGAAGCCGCAGCCTTGCCGTTGGTCGCGATCACGGCCTACGAAGGCTTGATTCGCGCGGGGATCAAACAAGGCCAGAAGGTTCTCGTGCATGGCGGCTCGGGCCATGTCGCGTTGCAGCTAGCCAAGCACTGGGGCGCCGAAGTCTACTCGACCGGTGGCGGTGAGAAACAACTTGCACTGATCCAGCAGCTAGGTGCGACCGGTATCAACTACAAAACGGAAACCGTCGAGCAGTACGTTGCCAAGCACACCGGCGGTGCCGGGTTCGATATCGTGTTCGACTCGGTTGGCGGCGGAAATCTGACCAAATCGTTCGAAGCCGCTGCACTGAACGGCCAGGTCGCCACGACCGTTTCGATGTGCGAATTGGATTTGACTCCGGCTCACTTCAAAGGTTTGTCGTTGCACGTCGTCTTCATGCTGATTCCGATGCTGCACAACTTCCGGCGGGAAGAGCACGCAGCGATCCTCCGCGACCTCGCTCAGATTTGCGAGTCGGGCGGACTCAAGCCTGTCCTGGATGAAGAAAAATTCTCGCTCGAACAAGTCGGACAAGCATATGCTCGGCTGGAGAGCGGAAAAGCGATGGGCAAAGTGGTTGTCGACAACCCGTAACGCAAGCTGTCAGCCTGCAAATCGTAGAACAGTTATCGCAACTGTTCAGGAAGTTCTGCCGTTCCCGGAACCGTTGAGACAACGGTTCCACATTGGAGATATCGATGAAAACAATTCTGCTCACAGGCGCAACCGACGGTATTGGGCTGGCGACCGCAAAGATGCTTGTTTCGCTTGGACACCTAGTCTTGTTGCACGGTCGCAATCAGAAAAAACTTGACCAAGTCATCGAATCGCTTGGCTCAACGTACCC
>CAXBHV010000063.1:0-12539 GCA_963974855.1 uncultured Rhodopirellula sp.
CAGAAAAGTTGCGCAACCAAAAATCACGTCAATAGCAACGTTTTAGCGGACCAGGCTAACGCTGATCAAACGTAGGAACCGTTGTTAGCGCCAAACGGCTAATATTCCGAAAGACTCCTGCCTACCTGCTTACGAGTCCAGCAGCGTCCTTCAGCCAAAAAGGACTCGTTACCACGTCCACTACGGAATATGCCGCCACTTATTCTCCCGGCGGTCTTTAGCGGTAGCGAAACGCAAAAATCATAATTTGCTCGTTTCGAGTGGTGGTTTCGGCAGTGCGAGCGATTGGGGTCCACTATGATTTGTGTTTTCCGGTTAACATAGCGACGTTTGTCGCGAGCGAGCGTGACTCGTCATGAACGCGGACGCCGTGATGCCCTCCCCCATCCTCAATGAAAATCGAAACCAAAGTTCATGTCACCTTTTGTTGCAGAATTTATTGGCACGATGATGCTGATCCTGTTTGGCAACGGCGTGGTTGCCAACGTCGTACTGGCACGTACCAAAGGAAATGATTCCGGATGGATCGTGATCGCGGCAGGTTGGGGAATTGCCGTTTTCATCGGCGCGTTTTGTGCCAATGATTTTAGTGGAGCTCACATTAACCCTGCGGTCACCGTAGCGATGTTGATAGCGGGCAAATTGAGTCTCGGTATGGCGATTCCCTATTTTGCAGCGCAAATGCTCGGTGCCATCGCGGGTGCGGCCTTAGTCTATCTGTTCTACCGTGAACATTTTAAAGTCACGGAGGACGCTGACAGTAAATTGGCCTGCTTCTGCACCTCACCCAACATTCGTAATTTGCCACAAGCGTTTTTGTGTGAAGCCGTTGGCACGTTTGCCTTGATCCTGCCCATCTTTTTGATGATCACTCCGAGTCTGACCAATGGCGACGTCGCTGCGGATACGAATCCCGTACTCGGGCTGGGCACGCTCGGTTTCCTGCCCGTGGGGATGTTGGTGTTTGGCATCGGGCTGTCGCTCGGCGGAACGACTGGATACGCGATCAATCCGGCACGTGATCTGGGACCTCGATTGGTGCACGCTCTGCTGCCGATCCCGGGGAAACGTGACAGCGACTGGAGCTATGCATGGGTTCCCGTGGTCGCTCCGATTGTCGGTGGCTCGCTCGCAGCGATCGTGTATTTGATGATTGCCTAACCATCGGCGATTCAACGAGAACGTTGCTGCGATTGCTGTTTTCGTTATGACCGCAGAGCGATCAACGACTTAATCTCGTTGCAGTTCGATGCGACTTTCACTTGCTAAAACTCCTTTACAACGATTGATAAGAAATGGAAATTTCCTTGAAGCAACTTTTCTGCGTCGGCCCCGCCACGGTTGCTGTCGCATGCTGCTGTTTGTCGCACGTCAACCTTGCCACGGCACAAACGCCCCGCCTAGCGACCGATTTAAAATTGACATCGACCGATTGGCCTGGATGGCGAGGTCCTTCGGTCAACGGCATCGCGTCTCCGGATCAAGATCCGCCTCTGAAATGGAGCCAGGATGAAAACGTATTGTGGCGAACCCCGATCGCGGGTCGCGGCCACGGCTCGCCCACGGGACTCGGATCACACGTTTATCTTCCGACCGCCGATGAAGCACGCAAAGTCCAGTTGGTGCTGTGTTTTGATCGCGATTCCGGCAAAAAGCTTTGGGAAACCGTCGTGCACAAAGGAGGCTTCGAGAATAAGAGTGGCCGCAAGGCTAACGAGAAGGCGACGCTGGCTTCGTCGACGATCGCGACCGACGGTTCGCATCTCTACATCAATTTCATCAACGACAGTGCGATGTTCACCTCGGCGCTGGACCTGAACGGAAAAGTTGTATGGCAGACCCGCGTCAGCGACTACTTGATCCACCAAGGCTACGGTTCGTCACCGACGATCTATCAAGACAAAGTGATCGTCACTTGCGACAACAAGGCGGGTGGTGCGATTGCGGCACTGAACCGCAACACAGGTGACATTGTCTGGACACGAGAGCGCCCTGAGCTTCCGAATTACGCATCACCAGTCGTCTACGAAATTGACGGTCGCGATCAACTGATTGTCACTGGATGTGACTTGGTCACCAGTTTGAATCCAACGACGGGAGAAACGTTGTGGGAGATCGAAGGGGCGACGACCGAGTGTGTAACCACCACCGTGACCGACGGCAAACACGTGTACAGCAGCGGTGGCTACCCTCGAAACCATCTCGCAGCGATCGCTGCAGACGGTTCCGGTAAAGTCGTTTGGGACCAGAATCTAAGAGTGTACGTGCCTTCGTTCCTGTATCGCGGTGGGTATCTCTATCTGACTCTGGACGCCGGAGTCGCAATGTGCCTGGACGCCAGCACCGGAGAGACCGTTTGGAAACAACGACTTGGTGGATCGTTCACCAGTTCGGCAGTGATGGTGGACGATCGAATTTACGCTACCAACGAAGACGGAGTGACGTTTATTTACCGAGCCACTCCGGATGGATTCGAGGAGCTGGGTGAGAACAAATTAGGGCAAAGCGTGTTTGCCTCTGCTGCGATCACCGGAGATCGCATTTATTTGCGATCCGCCGCCCACGAAGACGACACGCGGCAAGAATACCTGTATTGCATCGGCAAGTGATCCGCCGACACTATCTCCGACTCGCGGCCCCGTGGGCTGCATTTTGCATGACAACATGCAAGTGCTGATCCACGGGCTGCAATTCGGTTGGGTTCACCAGTCGACCAATGGCATTCCGATAGAAGTCTTGCGTCACATTGCTACAGAGCGCATCGTAGTGGCGAAACAGCTCACGAGCCGGACGGTCGATCGTAAACACACCTGGTTGTGCTAAACGCTCCGCCGCCTCGACTCGCTCTCGTGTACAGGGGTGCGTATCGAGCAGCCCCGTCTTACCCAACGTGATCGACATTTTTACGAGATCCACTTCCTCCTGGCTCATCTGGGTTCGGCACAATTGAATCATTCTTGGAATGTTATCGATTAGGACCGCCTTCTTAATCAACGTCACGACCGATTGCATCGATCGGCCCGACGCCGCGTTCAGAAGATGCAGTTCCTGGCCGGTCGAAACAAACACCTCGGACCCCACCAACGCAATTTCGTAGCGATCCGCATCGAACTCCATTTGTCGACTAAAAATGGTGCTCGCCGTGTGTGCAGCAACCATGAATCCCCACAACACCCAACGCACCAGTCCCACACAACCGCTCGCCAATAGTAACACCAATCCAAACGCCGATTCGCTATCCTCGATCGCTTCGTCGAGCATCTCGTCGACCCCGTCGCGGGCGTAAACGACCTTGGCGAACCACATGTTGATTGCCCCGATGATCAACTGGGCTCGCATGCCCGCTCCTTGCGAAAAGTGACCGAACTCGTGTGCAAGCACGCCGGCTAATTGTCGCGACGACAGCCCCGCGACTAAAGGGACGCCGATGGTCAGCACCAATTCTCCTTTGATGATTCCCCTAAATCCGGCACCGTAAGATGCCGATGCGTTGACGTCGCTGTCGACCTCGATCCGCTTGGGACGCGGTGCCTTGATCGTATCGCAAATCCGATCGACCAGTTCAAACAGCACCGGCTCTCCTTCGCGTGTCAGCGCGCGAGTACGACTGGGCCCGAAACCGACCAATGAAAAGAAGATCGGTTTCAACATAAAAATCACGGTGATCACGCCAGCCACAATCGGCGAAAACATCGCCAGCCAGACGAAGATCATCGCTCGCCCGCCACGTACGCCGATCCCCGACACCATCTCGGGGAAGATATTGAACGTGTAGTGGTAAACCATCCACGTTGTCGCAGCGACCAGAGCGACATAGGCCAGCGGCATCGCCATCATGAATAAACTGAGCAGTCCCAACCCCGCTCGGTAGCCGAGGCTCGATCGGTGCATCGAAATGGGCTCGCCCAATTGCTTCTGAATTTCTTTGCTAAGATCCACTTTCGGAGTCGCAGCAGCAGCCGAGCGCCCGGGCACAGCATTCACGGGGGCGGTCTTTGCCGGAAATGGTTTCACCGCAGACGTTTCCAGCGGTGATGCTAATCGAGGCGGATTGGCAGCATTGGCAGGCAACTGCAAGTTGGAAAACAAATCATCGTCATCAAGTGCCGCTGGAGCCGATGTCCCCACCGATGCGGTTGCTCCTGAGGAAGGGAGTTGCAAATCATCCCAATCGAAACCGTCCAGTGACGTGTTTGGTTGCGGTGATTGTTGCTGCTTCCGATTGGGCTGTGCCAGCGATGGTTCATCCGGCGACGGAGCTTGCAGCGTGTTCTGTGGTCTGGCGGATTGCACGCGGCCTTGCGACGGACTCACTTGCTGATGGGCCTGCGGCGGCGAGGGACTGGGCTTGGCAGCCGGAATTCGGAAGGCCGTTTTGCAAGCGGGGCATCGAACGGCTCTCCCCCGAAACGACTCAGGAATTTTTAGGGTCTTCTCACACGAAGGGCAATTCAGTTTCAACACGGAATCCGCCACGATACCACCCTTAACAAAACGACAAGTGTCATTGCTCTGACTGAGATCGTGTTGAGTCCGCCTCACACCCGATCGACCGTCCCATCATACTTGATTGGGAATCGCGGTGGTCTTTCAGACGGGCATTTTGGGAACGACGTTCCGCATGTTTCTACGGGGCGGATTGGCCGTTGGGGCACCAGAAGATATCGAAGATTGATGTGGCAATCGGCGCTACGGCTTCTTGCAAAACCCAAGCAAAAAACGCTCGTTCCCTTTTACCAGCCCAACGCGGTGAAAGATGTCTAGGCTGCAATTTACAGTATTTGCGTATCGTAGCTACGCTCGCCAGAGCATGGATGGTTGGCGTCCAATGCAAACCAACACCGTCGGGCGAAGGAAACTACCAGAAAATCGTGTCACAGCGTTCCGTTATGACACTAGTTCAACTGTTTTTTTCGTTCTTCCGGTATTAGTGAGCCGTGATGCGTGAGCGGCCGGGTGCCACGCATCACCCGGTGCCTTACGGCCCACGGCTCACTAAAGCAATTCGCATTTCGTTTTAGTCGACAGCCCGCTAGCCACTGGGCTCGTCCTGCTTACGTTTTACCGACCGGCAGCCCGGCACTAGCACGTTCGGCTCACAAGATGGGAAAGACGAATTAGCGGTCCGTTGATTTAGTGAGCCGCTCGCGCGTCAGCGGCCGGGTACCACGCATTACCCGGTGCCTTACAGCCCACGGCTCACTAAAGCAATTCGCATTTCGTTTTACTCGACAGCCCGCTAGCCACTGGGCTCGTCCTGCTTACGTTTTACCGACGGGCTGTCCGACACTAGCGAGTTCGACTCACAAGGTGGGACAGTCGAATTAGCGGTCCGTTGATTCAGTGAGCCGCTAGCGCGTGAGCGGCCGGGTACCACGCATTACCCGGTGCCTTACGGCCCACGGCTCACTAAAGGGGATCGTCACACGACCTGCTTATTGTGCAGGCTTAGGCGGATTTGCCCATTGGCCACTTAAGTTCTTTCCACGTACGACGAAGCCTTTTTTGTGCCAGTCGTACCAAGTCGTGACGTCGGCAGCGGCGTAACGAATTGTGAGCCCGCATCGCCGTCGATCCGATTCGTTGGCGTCGGATCCGTGCAGCAGCAAGTCCGAGTGCATCGAAAACTGCCCCGCCTTGAGCGTCACGTCCACTTCCTTATCACCATACGATTCCGCGTTTGCCACCGCCAAATTCAACACAGTGTCCGCGTCCTCCGTTTCGTCGTAATCGATTAAACCGTGAACATGCGAGCGGGGTATGAACTTCATATTCGCGTTCTCGGGATCCGCATCATCGATCGCCAACCAAACCGTCACCGTTTTGGTGGGACTCAGTGGCCAATAGGTACTGTCTTGATGCCAGGGGACGCGTTTTCCATCGTGCGGCATTTTACAGAAGAAATGCGATCCCCAACACACAACGTTTTCGCCCAACAGATCCGAGACGGCATCCACAATCCGCGGATGCTGCACCAAGTCGTAAATGCGGGCAAAGCGAAGATGCGCAGTACTGATTGAGTAACTGGTTCGTCCTAGTTCGATGTACGCCGCCAAAACGCCGTCAAAGAAGGCACGTGTCTCACGAGCTTCCGTCTCACTGAGTCCGTCAAAGGGCATCAGGTAACCGGTTTCGTTGTACTGGTCGATCTGTGACTTCGTTAGCGTATGCAGAGACTTGCCCAACGAAGGAACAAATCCCATTTGACGCGGCAACTCGGCCAACTGACTTGGTGAAGGATTCGGAATGTCGTCAACGCTAGTCATCATACGGGTAATCTCAGGACAAAATGGCGGTAAGTTTGAAATACAAAGAGGTTACTTTTGAGGCAACTAAGCAGGTAGGCAGGAGTCTTTCGGTATACTAACCGTTTTGGCGCTAGCCACGGTTCCCACGTTCAACCGGGGCTAGCGTCCGAACGAGAGCGCTGTGAAGCATTTTCTCGTAGCGGAACTCGTCAAGAGTTTCGGGGGCATGCGTACTGGAAACGAAAGTCTTGACGACTTCCGCTACGCTAAATTAGCACAAACGCTGTAAGAAAAAAAATGCTTCACAGCGTTGGCCCAAACGGCTAACGGGATTTCACCCAATGATTCCTGCCTACTTGCTTATCACGCGATGATGTCGTCAAGCACTTCGCCGTGAACATCGGTCAAACGGAAACGGCGACCTTGATATTTATACGTCAGTCGTTCGTGGTCAATGCCCATCTGGTGCAGAATGGTTGCGTTAAAGTCGTGAACGTGAACCCCATTTTCGACGACATTGTAGCCGAATTCATCCGTCGATCCGTAGCTAATCCCTGGCTTGATTCCTCCGCCAGCCATCCATGTTGTGAAACAGCGAGGATGATGGTCGCGACCATAGTTGTCATTGGTCAGCACCCCTTGGGTGTAAGAAGTACGGCCAAATTCGCCGCCCCAAATTACCAAAGTGTCGTCCAAAAGGCCTAGTCGTTTTAAGTCTTTGACCAACGCCGCCGACGCTTGATCGATTTCCTTAGCCTGTTCAGTGATCTGTTTGGGCAAGTTGGAATGTTGATCCCAGCCTTGGTGGTACAACTGAATGAACCGAACATCTCGCTGGGCCAGTCGTCTCGCCAGCAAACAATTCGCTGCAAATGTGCCTGGCTTCTTTGCGTCGTCGCCATACAGCTCGAACGTCGATTCCGGTTCATCCGAAAAATCTGCCGCATCCGGCACACTCGTTTGCATCCGAAACGCCATTTCGTACTGCGATATCCGCGACTCAATCTCAGGGTCCAATTCTTTGGCGAATTGATGTTGATTCAGTTTGTTGATCACATCCAACTGAGCTCGGCGACGGGCTGCTGGGATGCCTTCGGGATTAGACAAATAGAGCACAGGATCGCTGCCACCACGAAACTGCACGCCTTGGTATTTGGAATCCAAAAACCCGTTGCCCCACAGCCGCGCGTACAACGGTTGTCCTCCCTGGCCAGCAGACACAAGGACGATGAAGGCGGGAAGGTCTTCGTTTTCGCTGCCCAAACCGTAGGACAGCCACGAACCGAGAGACGGTCGCCCCGCAATTTGCGAACCGGTTTGAAACATCGTGATCGCCGGGTCGTGATTAATCGCCTCGGTGTGCATCGATTTGATAAAGCAGACATCGTCAACAATATCGCGATGATACGGAAGTAAATCACTAAGCCAAGCCCCAGATTCGCCATGTTGGCTGAACTTGAAATGCGAACCAGCGATCGGCAGCGACGATTGATTTACCGACATGCCGGTCAGCCGTTGCTCACCCCGGACTTCCGCCGGCAATTCCTTGCCGTTCATCTCGTTGAGCAGCGGTTTGTAATCGAACAAATCTTGCTGAGCCGGACCGCCGGATTGAAACAGATAAATGATCCGTTTGGCTTTCGGCGGAAAATGAGTACCGGCCGCAGACCTCTGGTTTGTTTGATTTGCTGGCCCCGGAGCGGCCGCTGCATGGTCGTTGCCCAGCAAACTAGCCAACGCTGCTACACCGACACCGGTGCAGCTGTTCTTGAAAAAATGCCGTCGATTGATGGCGAATGGATCGAATGACATGGGTTTATCGTTTCCAAATAGTGGCATCAAGATTAAGAATGGTCTGACAAACGTTGGTCAGCGCGGCGAGTTCGATGAAGTCCGCTTCGGATTTCAGTTCCGTGTCACCGAGCGACACAAGCTTTTTCGCAGCCGCGGGGTGCTCGGTATAGAATGCCCGCTCATCGTCCAACAATTGTTGCAATGCCTGTTGTTCCAGCGAGTCGGGTTGGCGTCCGGCAAATTTCAAGAAGGCAGTTTCCACAGGTGCGTCCGTTTTGCTGGAGATCAATTGTTGGGCCATCACGCGAGCCGATTCAATGAACTGCACATCGTTCAACAGCACCAAGGCTTGCAGTGGTGTGTTGGTTCGAGAACGTTTCACCGTACAGACTTCTCGCGTCGTCGTATCAAATGCCATCATGTTCGGTAGTGGAGCCGTTCGTTTCCAAACCGAATAGAGCGAACGCCGGTACAGCGACCTGCCGACCGACTGCTTGAAGGGCGGCGACATACTGTTGGATTCTTTCCACAAGTCTTCGCCGGGTTGGTAGGGAGAAACGGGTGGCCCGCCGACTTCGTCGTTCATCAAACCTGACGCGGACAATGCCAGATCGCGAATCTGCTCGGCCGACAAACGGTACGCGGGGCCTCGCGCCAACCATCGATTCGTCGGGTCGGACTCTAATTGCTCAGGCGTCGCCGACGATTCTTGACGATAGGTAGCCGACAAGACGATATTTTTGCAGAGTCGTTTCGTATCCCACCCGTTTTCGATGAAATCGCGAGACAGCCAATCAAGCAACTCGGGATGCGTAGGCAAGTCGCCCTGAGACCCGAAATTTTCAGGCGTCCGCACCAATGGCGAACTAAAAAAGTTGCCCCAGACTCGGTTCACAGCAACGCGTGCAGTGAGCGGATGCCGCGGATCGGTCACCCACTGAGCCAACCCAAGTCGATCGTTCGGTGCGTCTTCGGGAAACGCAATCGGCAAACCCGAAAGAGTCCCTCGCTCGACCAATGTTTCGTCGTTTTTCGGAGCGTCATACTCGCCGCGAGCCAGCAGGTGAGCAGGACGTGGCTGCTGCGTTTCTTGCATGATCGGGATTTCGTTCATGACTTCTTCGGCCATCACGACAGCGTGACGTGCCTGCGTCAACGCATTCATCGCATCGCGTGCAGGCTCGTCGATCGCCGAAGCAAAGTACTCGAAACTAGGCTTGTCGCTCGACGCACCTGCATCCCCCGTCGCCAGCACCCGCAATTCAACCTCCGTGAGAGCTCGGTCGTAAACCTGCACATCGTCGATCAGACCACCGTCGAGTCCACGAGCACGAAAACGCTGTCCCACCACGAACTCTCCGCCGTGGTCCACTAACACGTTACAACTCTTTTTCAGCTGATCTCGAATAATCGTCGTTTTCAACGGTTTGCCGTTCAGATAAAGTTTCATCCCTGCGGCATGGGACGATCCGTCATAAGTCGCGGTGACTTGATGCCACACATTGACCGGTAACGGCGAAACCGTTCGAACGGCGATTGCATTGCCCGGCCAAACGCGAGCCATTCTTGATTCGAGGTAACCGTTTTCGATAGTCAAGTCCCATCCGTTGTATCCGCAATCCGTACCGCGGGTGTGATGCGTGATTAAACTACGCAGCGGCGATCGTTTGGTTTCCCGCAGACTCACGACCACGGACATCGGCAACCAACGGTCAAAAGGTGTGATCCCATGAGTCGTGACTCCGCGTTCCCCGTCAAGTTTCAAGGCGCGACGAGGTAGCGTCTCGTCGGACTTGCCCTTGTCGGCAGCCAACGCGGGGTCAAGTCGAGCGATCGAGGAATCGGTCACTTCGACCAGTTCCGGCATTTTCGTCCAAGCACGATCCGATTCGGACGGATGATAAATTCCTTTGAGTGAATTGTCGAAGACGCGATCAAAACTCAGTGCCAATCGATGATCGGGAATCTTCTCCGGTTCCGAATGCTCGGGACTCCATGCGGTCCAGCGTTGCCGTGCATCGACGAGTGAACGCTGATACGCTTGCTCTGCCCGACCAAGTTCAGCCTTGGCTTCTTCGAACGCGATCTGCTGCTCGGTGGTCGGCAACAAAATCGATGGACAAGGAACCTTTTCGGTACGATCGTAGACGCCACTTTCGTCAATCGAATTGAAGAACGCCGACAACGAATAGTAATCCTCCGCGGGTATCGGATCGTACTTGTGGTCGTGGCAACGACAGCACTCCATTGTCAAACCAAGCACAGCGGTGCCGAACGTATGAACACGGTCCGCCACGTTCTCGATTCGCCATTCCTCGAACACCGCCCCGCCTTCGTTATTAAGTCGGTGGATGCGGTTAAAGGCTGTCGCAACCAATTGTTCGCGGGTAGGATTCTCGAGCAGATCGCCGGCAAGTTGCCAAGTAAGGAATTGATCGTATGGCAGATTTTTGTTGAACGCGTCCACGACCCAATCGCGATAAGGCCACTGTGTATTGAGTTTGTCGGATTGGTAACCGTACGAATCCGCGTACCGTGCCGCGTCCAACCAAGCGACGGCCATGTGTTCACCGAAAGCCGGGGATGACAACAATGCATCCGCAGTGGTCTCGTATGCCTGTTCGCCGGATGCGGTGAGAGCAGCTTCGAAGTCGGCGATCTGCTTCAGCGTCGGGGGCAAACCTGTCAAATCCAACGTAGCACGTCGCAACCAACGTAGTGGCGGCGTTTCAGGACTGGGGGTGATTTCTTTATCGTCTAGATTTGCCAACACAAAACGATCAAGCGTCTGGCGGCACCAAGCGGGATTGCTGACCGAGGGAACGTCGACCGAATCGGGAAGCAGTTCAAATGCCCAATGGCCTTCGTAGGCGGCGCCTTGTTGGACCCAAGTCTGAATCGTCTGCTTCTCTTGCTCGGTCAGCTCGATTTTGGAATGCGGCGGCGGCATCAACATGTCCGGATCGTCGCTGGTTATCCGGTCGACCAGATCGCCTGATTCGATCACGTCAATCGCGGCCTCTCGCGAATCCAGTCGCAGGTCGGCTTCGCGTGTATTGTGATCCGGTCCATGACAAAAATAGCACTTGTCAGAAAGAATCGGACGAATGTCACGGTTGTAGTCGAGGTCTTTGCCGTACGCATCGGTCGCGGCGAAGACGATCGACAAACCGGTCAACAATGGAATCGAGACGAAGTGTAATCGATGCATTTGAATTCTACGTTTCAGATGTCTTGTGCTACTCATTTTTACTCATTGCAGTGGTCGCGATCGAAACTAGATCTTGGGTCTGCAGCCAACACCGTGAACGATTTCGTCGCGGAACTCGTCATGAGTTTCGGGGAAATTCGCTGCGGAACGAAAGTCTCGACGACTTCCGCTACTACCAAATCGGCACGAGGGCTTTCAGAAAAATCGTTGACGGCGTTTAGTTCGCACCAATGTTGAAGCCTCATTCTCGCACGCTGGCGGGCCGATGTCTTGCACGCAGGACTCAAATCCGTGTAAAATGGCGCCATGGAAAATACCAGACTGCGAGATGCCTTTTTTGCTCGGCTGGGGCCAAGCGACCAAGCGTTTGCGTTGTTTGACTATCTGCCGGGGTTGTCCTTTTTCGCAAAAGACCGCCGTGGCCGTTTTATGGCCCTCAATCGCCGTGGCTGCGAATATTGCGGCGTGGGATCCGAAGCCGACGCCATTGGCAAAACGGATCACGACTTTTTTCCAAAATCGCGTGCAGACGAGTACCGCGCGGACGATCTAGCGGTGATGCAGTCAGGGGAAGCGATCATCAATCGTGTCGAAAGTGCCCCCGAGGACGCTGGTTCACCACGGTTGGTGATGACTAGCAAAATTCCCCTGCATGATGGCCGAGGGCGGGTAATCGGAGTCGCAGGTTTCTCGCGGCAAATCGAACGCATCCAGACGCCATCGGGCACCGTCGACGCATTCGCCAGCGTCATCGAACACTTGCACAGCAACTTTTCCGATAATCTGTCGACCGAGCAACTTGCCAATATGGCGGGGTTGTCCGTCAGCCACTTTGAACGTCGTTTTCGTCACGCTTTCGGTGCTTCGCCGCGTCAATATTTGGTTCGCGTCCGCGTCGAGCATGCCGCCAAACTACTCCGCGAGACTGAGCAAACGGTTTCCGAGATTGCCCATAGCTGTGGCTTTTACGACCACGCCCATTTCAGCCGCAGTTTTCGCCGCATCATGAGTTGCTCGCCGTCGCAATATCGAAAACGTTAACCACGGGACGCGGACAATCGTTGGATCATCGAAACAGGTCCCTCGTCGCACAAACAAATGCATTTGAGCCGTGGCTACGTTCGCCAGAACGTGGTCCACCGTCTGGCGGCGGTAGCTACATCAAAACTAAAACTGCTCGGGTGCTTCCTCCCGACTTTAAGAGACTGCCGATTTAATTAGCCGTTTTGGCGCTAGCCACGGTTTCGTCACCATCCAACCGGGGCTAGCGTCCAAACGGCTAACAT
>CAXBHV010000064.1:0-12492 GCA_963974855.1 uncultured Rhodopirellula sp.
CTTGCTCGGCTCTGCTATAAAACACATCAGGTGAAAATCGAACGGGCGTTAATTGTCGTGTATTGAAGCGTCGACAGAGCGTAGGGCCGGTTCCTACCGGCCGACTCTATCGAGCCACCAAGAGCGGCCGGTCGGAACCGGCCCTACGCGAAAACAAGGTCGGATTGTGTAATCGGGGCTGTCTGCATCGACGCCTTGATTCCGCTAAGATGATTTGCAATCGGACTCCTCTCTCTTTTGATGCGACCAGATCTATGTCACGACTTTCGGATGACCAAATCATTGAATCGATTCGGCTTTATCGCGAAGCGATTCAGGAAACGAAGGCTTTGTATGTCGAAAGCGGCCAATTGGTTCGTGGTTCCTATGCATGGCTCGATGGCGAAGATGCGGACGCGGCGGCAATCGCCCAGCAGATGGATGAGCTGCACCAAGGGTTGCTGATGAAAGTGTTTGCCGCCGTGGTCCCCACGACTGACAGCCGCACGATCGAGCAGCGTCAGCTCGGCCGTGTTTTGCTCGAACATCTGTGGGGCAAGTCCGTGATGGGGCATCAATTGCACGAGGCGGTCGATTGGCTGATTTCCGCTGCGGCGGACTTCCAGTGGCGGGATCTCGTTCGTCCCTTCGCCGAGCTGGCACCTTTGCGAGATCGCTGGGGTGAACTCGAGACACTGGTGATGCGAATGGCAAATTTGCTGGTTTCGGTAGACGGAGAAACGAGCGAATCGGATAACGCAAACCTTGCGACAATGCGTGCGCAGATGAAAGAGGTTGTCGGCGAATACGAGCCCGAAGAGCGGAACAGTCAAGCGGATACCGACGCCGCTCGCGATGCCCTGGTGTGGCTTCGTGAAGAAGCAGCAAGATTACGCGACGGTGCGAGTGTCACCGCGGCGGAGAAGCCGACGCCCACGGCGGGGCCGGGCGGTACGCCACCTAAGTCGCCCCCTACGCCAGACGTCAAGTCGGCTTCGAAATCATCGGAGCCGCTGGACGAGCGAACTCCGGAGCAACGTTTGGCCGAAGCTCGAGCCAAGCTCGACCAATTGATCGGGCTTGATGCGATCAAAGACCAGATCCAAACGCTGACGAACTTTCTAAAGATGGAATCGCAGCGAGAAAAGGAAGGGCTGCCGATGACGCGGCCCAGTTTGCACATGGCGTTTGTTGGCAATCCAGGAACCGGCAAGACAACGGTGGCGCGGATTATCGCCGATATCTACGGATCGCTGGGAATCCTTGAAAAAGGGCACCTCGTGGAAACCGATCGCAGTGGATTGGTCGCCGAATACGCGGGGCAAACCGGGCCGAAAACGAATGCGAAAATCGACGAGGCGCTAGATGGCGTGCTGTTTATCGACGAAGCCTATACGTTGATTGACGAAGATGGACAAGACCAATACGGCCGCGAAGCGGTGCAGACGTTGCTCAAGCGAATGGAGGATCAGCGGGATCGCTTGGTTGTGATCTTGGCGGGATATCCGGTCGAAATGCGAAAGATGATTCGCAGCAACCCCGGCTTGAGTTCACGCGTCGGAACGACGATGCACTTTGATGATTATCCACCCGAAGCACTTTGCCGGATCTTTGAGCTGATCGCGAAAAAGTCAAAGTACACGCTGCCGACCGAATCGCGGCGGCGGTTGCTTCGCGGGTTCACGTATTTGTACATCGCTCGGGATCGTCACTTCGGAAACGGACGCACGTCTCGCAACAGTTTCGAGCGAAGTGTCCGCCGCTTGGCAAATCGCTTGGCGACTTTGACCGAAGTGGATCGCAAATTGTTGACGACATTGCAACCCGAGGACATCGAGGTTGCCGATGTGACGCAAGAGCATCTTGCCGCATTGGTTGCCGAGCCAGGCAATGTGCGTGTGCACTGCAAGCATTGTGACCAAGCGGTCGTAATTGACGACAAGCAGCTTGCAACAGAGATCAAGTGTGAAGCTTGTAAAGAGACGTACGAAGCCGATTGGGGCGAGCCCGTTCTTGAGTTGCCCAAACCTGCCGGCGACACATCCAGCGTCGGTGAAGGCGCCAAAGACGTGATCGTAAAGTAACGAGGCGGCGCGAGTCGCCGTGTCATTTGTCGTGAAGGGATGTAGGGCCGGTTCCCACCGGACATTTGCAAACCGGCCCTACGGCATATCGAAAAAATGCACTAAAAAAGGCGAGGTTGCCAGCTTGTTTGCTGACGAACCTCGCCTTTGAATCTTCAGGTGGACGCTTGGCGTCTATCGTTGGACGCGAGCGTTTCCTTTCCAAATGCTCCAGACTTGGTCTTCATCGGCGGGTTGTCCGTAGTCGGTGTTCAGCGTAGCGGTGAGTGCGCCCGTGGCCCAGCCGAACTGCGAGCTCTTGTCTGCGTCCCAGCCTTTGAGCACGCCGTAAAGCAACCCGCCGACGAATCCATCACCGCCACCAATGCGGTCGAAGACGCCGATTTGGCGGGGTTCGATGACGCTAAAGTCTTTGCCGTGCGAAACGATCGCGCCCCACATGTGCGAGTTGGCGCTTTCGACTTCACGAAGTGTCGTGGCGAACAGGGACGTGTCAGGGTATTCCTCCTTTACGCGGTTGATCATGCCTTTGAAGCCTTCGATCTTGGCGGCGATGCCCTTGCCACCGGCCTCGGGGCCTTCGACGCCCAGGCACAACTGAAAATCTTCTTCGTTGCCGATCAGGATGTCCGACAGGCTGGCGATTTCTTTGAACTGTGCCGATAGAAGTTCTTCGCGACCTTTCCAGAACGACGCTCGATGATTGAGGTCAAAGGAGATGCGAGCGCCATTCTTTTTGGCAACGCGAGCGATCTCTAGACAGAACTCGCTGGTCTCTTCGGACAACGCTGCGATCAGCCCTGACATGTGAACGATCTTGGCACCCTCGTCGCCGAAGATTCGCTGTAAATCGAAATCTTTCACGTTCAACTTGCGTCCGACTTCGCCGGCTCGGTCATTCTGGACCCGCGGTCCACGCGAGCCCCAACCGCTATCGGCCATGTTGATTTGGTGCCGCACGCCCCACGGTGTGTCTTGAGTGAACTCGGGGCCTTCGTAATCCATGTGGCGACGAGCCAAGTCGTCTTTAATGAACCTCGCGATAGGACTGTCTTTGACGAATGCCGTCAAGATTTTGACTGGCATCCCGAGGAACGATGCGATGCTGCCGACATTCGACTCTGCGCTGGTGCCCTGCATCTTGAAGGTGTCGCTGCAGTGAAACGGCTGATGGTCAGCCGGTGTCAACCGAACTCCCATGCTGGTGGGGATGACGAGAGAGTACTTGGCGTCGTTTCGAAGCTCAATCATTTGGGCGGCTCGTTGAGGGGGATGGGAAAGGAACCGGCATGGATGCCGACCGCGTTCCTTGCGAACGCGGTTGCTGGAGTGTTCTGGAATATGCGAACGGTTCGCTCAGTGCTGAGGGGTTCGCTAAATGGTGACGGAGGCAAATCCACCATCAATGGCAATGTTTTGTCCGGTGACGAACGACGATGCCTTGCGGCTGGCAAGCCAAACGACTGCGCCCGCCAATTCTTCGGCATTTCCAAAACGGCTCATGGGTGTGTGGCCAATGATTTGACCGCCGCGTTCGGTGTAGCTGCCGTCTTCGTTGAACAGCAGTTTGCGGTTCTGTTCAGCTGGGAAGAATCCGGGGCTGATCGCGTTGACGCGAACGCCAGTGGTTGCCCATTCGCGAGCCAACCACAGGGTCAAGTTGATGACCGCTGCTTTGGCTGCGGAATACGCGACGACTCGTGACAATGGAATCATGCCCGACATCGAAGCGATGTTAATGATGCTGCCGACTTTCGCCTCGATCATGTCTGGAGCGAACACTTGGCATGGCAGCAGCGAGCCGCCGACTAGGTTCAGGTCGAACACGTCACGCCATGCTTCCTGAGGCAATTTGCAGAAATCGCCGCCTGGTGGGATCGTGGCATCGGGACGGTTTCCGCCTGCGGCATTGACCAGCACCGAAGTCGGCGAGCCGGCCCACGCTTTGATCGCGTCGCGAGTCGCAGCAAGAGCATCAGGATCGAGGCTGTCAGCGGCAAAGAACTTCGCTTCGCCTCCGCCGTCAATGATCTTTTGCGCCCGGGCGTTACCGCGTTCGGGGTTTCGCCCCAACACAGCCACCTTGGCTCCGTAGGCACCGAGTGCCTCGGCCATCATGCCACCAAGTTCGCCCGTGCCGCCAATCACTGCGGCCACATCATCGTCAAGTTTGAATATGTCTTTGTTCATGGGGAGATACTTTAATTGCTTGGTCGGTGTCAGAATAGGTGAGAGGGGGTTTTAAGATTTTGTCATTGGTGAGACAGAGGCGGCGATGAGGGTGGAGATCGCGATCGCGGTACAAATGGACACTCAAATCGACGTTTGAACACGTTTCCTCGCTATCCGCCGATCGAGTACATCGCTCGCGGTGGTGGCGAAAATCCATCGCCATCGATCCCATGGCTCGGTTTCTTTTGCCACACACAATCACGCACGACTTGGATCAGTTGATCGTCGCTGGCGCCACTGCGAAGCAAGTCGCGAATCGGCGATTCGTCACTCGCGAACAAGCAATTTCGAATCGATCCATCCGCGGTGATCCTCAGTCGGTTGCAGGCTTGGCAAAACGGCTGCGACACCGAGCGAATGATCCCGATCTCGGCGCCCGCGAACTTTCCGCCCTCGGGCAAGCGAAATCGCTCGGCTGGCTGGGATGGCGTCTCGCGTGGTTGCTCAATCAGCGTTCCGAAATGCTGTTCGATTAGCCCCAATAAGCGATCGCCACTTAGCACCGAGTCTCGCTGCCATGCTCGATCAAAATCAAGTGGCATGAACTCGATAAATCGAATCACGACTCCTTTGGAAGCAGCAAACTCGATCAGCGAAACAAATTCGTGCTCCGTGATTCCCTGGATCGCGATCGCGTTTAGTTTGATCGACTCGAAACCGCATTGAATTGCCGCTTCGATTCCCGCGATCGTTTCGTCGAGCGAGTCGCGACGGGCGAGCTTTATGAATTGCTCGCGATTAAGCGTATCGATGCTGATGTTCAGTCGTTTAAGGCCAGCGGCTTTTAATTTTTCGGCTTGCGCGGGCAGTAAAATACCGTTCGTTGTCAGCGACAAATCGGTCAGTCCTGGAATCCCGCTGAGCATGGCAACGAAACGGTCCAATTCACGACGGACTAGCGGTTCGCCACCGGTCAATCGAACATCGTTGATGCCGCATCGGGTGACCAATAGTTCAGTGAATCGGTGCAGTTCTTCGAAGGTCAGCAGGTGATCGCGAGGCATAAACGTCGCATCGAGCTCGGGCATGCAATACGAGCAGCGCAAATTGCAGCGATCCGTCACGCTCAGCCGTACGCTGGTGTGGACTCGACCAAACGAATCGACCAGCGGTCGATCGGGCGGAGGCGATTCGGCGGATGTCGAGTCTTGGTTCATTGCTATGCCGGGTGCCCGCGTGAATTACCGGAGAACGGCCCGGTTTGCAGCAGACTGCGTGATTTGCGACAGACTGCGGGGTTATCGGAATGTCTGTCACCCACTAATCTACACGACTTGGTGGTTCTTTGATTCCCGGCTTGCTGGGAAAAAACAGCGGATTCCTCGATTGTTGCAGCACCGAAGTGAAAGACGATTCAAACTTTGCTTGCCCCCACTGCGGTGCCGAACTGCCCGCTCGAGCGAAGTTCTGTCGCCATTGCGGCAGCAGTGACGAGGATGGCTGGAAGACAGAATCGGATGAAATCGACGCGGATGATGACTTCGACTACGACGAGTATGTTCGCGAAGAGTTTTCCGAAAATACCGTCGTCAGCTCGAAACTGAAGACCTGGCAAATTGTTGTCATCCTGTTGATCTTGGCTTCGATGAGTTTGTGGGTGCTCGGATGATCCAGGCCGATGAGAATGTGGACCCCAGCGGGATCCGAGTCATTGAGTCGTTGTTGGACAATCATGTTTGTGCGTCAGCGGTGTATCACCACAGCACGGCGTCGACCAATTCCGATGCTCTGAGCGAGTTAACCCAAGGCAATGTGACACAAGATCATCTGCCGCGTTTGTACATCGCCGATCGTCAAACCGCGGGCCGAGGACGACAGGGGAATACTTGGCTTAGCAGTGATGATGCGTTGACGTTTTCATTGACCGTAGCGTTCGATTTGCTTGCCTCCGATCGACGAGGCTTGTTGTCGTTAGCCGCAGGATTGGCGACGGCACGGGCGATCGAATTCCTGTTTGCTCCGGTGCGAGCGTATTTGAAGTGGCCCAACGACGTTTATCTCGCAGGCGGCAAAGTCGCCGGGGTGTTGATTGAAACCAATCAAGCGACACCCGACCGCGTCGTGATCGGAATTGGGGTAAACATCAACGAGCAACCGAAGATCGATACTCCAGGAGCTGCATCGCCGCAGTCCTTGTTTTCGGCCACTGGGCGGATGGCGACCCGGTTCGAACTACTCGATCCGATCGTTCGTGAATTAGTCGAGATCGTTGCGTCGATCGAAGAATCGCCCAAGCAGGTCTTAGCTGAGTTTCGGTCGCGATGTTATTTGACAAACAAAATGATCGCGTTTCGTGATCGCGGCGTCGATAACGAAGGCACTGTCGAAGGAATCGCTGACGATGGTTCGTTACTAGTGCAGACCCGCGAGGGGCTCCGGCGCTGTGACAGCGGTGAAGTTCGCCTCGTCCGACTCCGCTAGAGTGGCAGTCCGCAGGGCCGATTCTTACCGGGCGTCCTCCATGCGTGGCCGACGGTATTGAACCTCCAATGCCTATGGCCGGTAGGAACCGGCCCTACTTCACTTAGGCTGTTTCTGGCCGTGGATATGGCGTGTGGATCGGCAATCTCATACTACGCTATACTACTTGAATATCAAGCTGCACAGACAAAACGCGATTCAGGACTAAATCGCTTATCCGACTGGATGGGGCGCGATCGAATTCCAACGCGTCGCAAGAAACGCTCGATAGGAGCTGTGTGTGTGATCCGGTTCGCAGGCGTTCATAAACCGTGCGGCTAGCTTCAGGGGACTTTTGTTTGCATCGGAGCGGTGGTGTTGTCGTTTTGCCGATGGCCGAGTCTTTTGCCGCCGCCCTCTCAACCGTACCATTATTCTGAATAGTTCATGGCAACCTACAGCATAAAATCCATGCTGGGCTGGACGGCATACCTGGCGATTGCGTGCGTATGGTTTGCAACAAAGAGCCACTTTGTTGTCGCCGTTATAATGTTGGTGACCGCAGCGGTTCTTTGCTACTCCACAGCAAGGCTCGGTGAGCTCCGCATATACCGTGACGGTTCCGCCCTTGGGGGACCGGGAACGAGTCGTTTTTCGATGCACGTCGACCATGGTTATCGCGATCGTTTCAACAATGATTGCCTCTTACGTGACGCGGAGAGATGAAAATCGACTGCGACAGTGACCGTAACCCGAACAACTCGCAATAATGATCTATCGAATCCTTGCTGATCTGACCGTTTTAATTCACTTTGCGTATGTGTCCTACGTGCTCTTCGGACTGCTGATGACGGTAATCGGATGGGCGAGGAAGTGGCGTTGGATTCGCAATCCTTGGTTCCGCTGCATTCACCTAGCGATGATTTTGATCGTTGTCGTCGAGGCTTGGATGGGGATCACTTGCCCGCTCACTGATCTCGAAAAGTGGCTTCGCACGATGGCGGGGCAACAAACTTACAACGGTGATTTTCTGGCGAATTGGGTCCATGATGCGATGTTCTTTAATGCCGCCCCGTGGGTCTTCACACTCGCCTATTCCCTGTTCGCTGTCGCGGTCGTGGCCACCTGGATCTGGATTCCACCGGTCTGGAATCGAAAAATTGGTACGAAAATTGGTACCGGCCACCCGACTTGATACCTGCAAGAAAACGCAGAAAGATCTTCGCAGCGAAATGACGGTTAAGTGGACGATGCAACACGTCCTAACGCCATCACCAAATCCTTGGGACTCGTTGCCTCGTCCACTACGGCAAAGGCCGGCGGTGCTACGCGGCGGCTCGTCCGTTGTGCAGCAAACGGATTTCTTCGTCCTCGATCACATGGCAATGCGAGTCGCCACACAATGTCGCTTTGACTCGTCGGTCGACACTTTTTCGCATCGCCTTGTGGTAGCCGATGCTGGCCGTGAACAACGTCATCAAATCCAAGAACTTGCGGTTCTCGCTCAGTTCGCTCGGATCCAAGTCCAAGTAGCTATCCGATCCGAACGAGAATAATCGGCCATCGATTTCACCGATCGACTTGCCGCCTACCTCGATTTCGTAATCCGCTCCGATCGAAATCCAGCGGCGTTTCAGCACGACGTGGTGCATATGGCCGTCATGGTAAAACGCAAACGTGAACAGCGATGGGATGCGAAAGGTGCGATGGTTCTGCTGGATGTAGGTCACGCATTCGCTGCGTGGCAGCATCACGACCATCGACAACAAACTTTTTCCCGTGCCGATCGAGTTGTGGATTTCGGTCGTGGTGATCTGTTCAATCGTGCCACACCAACTGGTTCGGTCGTTCGATGTCTTGAACAGTTTTAGAACGAGCCGGCGTTTTTCGATCGCGCCGGCATCCATTTTCATCACGCAGTCCTCGGCGAGTTTTTCGTCGAGTTGCTTTTGCTGCTTCCCGCTCAGACGACCCGATTTTTTGATCTGCTGTTTCAGCTCGGTGCGTCGCTGGTTCTGCAGCACATCGAGCGCGTCTTCCATCTCAGCCTTGTCGGCTTTCCAGACGTCGGTGCGCAACCCCAGCATGTGCGACTTTTCCCAGTCGCCCGATTCGGGATCTTGCTCGGACACCGTCCCAACCACGTCCATATTCGTGGTGAAGTGATTGGTGTCGGCCGTTTTCAGCTTTTGCAACAATTCGACGTTGCTGGGGTGCATTCCCGGCAATGCCCACATGTCGACATAACGTCGACGTTGTTCGGGTTCTTTTGTGCCCATGTGCGTATCTCCCTCCACCTCGATGTTCTCGCTCATCGGCAATTTCAGAGGGGTGCGTCCAATGAAAGGCCCGCATATCCCGCAAAATCGGAAAAGTTTGCCAAGCGGTTGATTTTTGTGAGCCGCTAGCGCGTGAGCGGCCGGGTTTCACGCTGTACCCGGTGCCTGACGGCCCACGGCTCACGGATTCAATCCGCGGGGCTTCGGGGGATTCGGAAATCCGAATTATTTGCACGACTTCACCGCCCAGGTGCGAAATACGACCTAGTTTTTTAGTAACCCGTTGCTCTCTCTTCGTCCGCACAATTCAAGTCTCAGTGGACGTTGCAGATACACCCCTTTCTTTAGGATGGAGACTTTGACGATGCTCGTTCGCTGGATTGTATTGACGACCTTTTGTCTTTTGACGTCGTCGATAGCGCTCGGCACGACCCCCTCGGCATCTGCGGGTGCCGCGGTCCAGCCCGCCAGTCCTGCGTCGCCCCATTTGGTGGTGGGGAATCAGGCGTGCGTGAAATGTCATGCTGCGGAGATCGAAGTTTGGCGAGCAACGCCACACGCCAAGACCTTTGACGAGCTTCATCGTCGACCCGAAGCCAAGCAGATCGCCGCCAAGCTTGGCCTAACCTCGATCAAAAACGAAGGCCGCTGTGTCGCGTGTCATTACACCCAGCAAACCGACCTGGCGACCAACCATACCCACGTTATCGCCGGAGTCTCTTGCGAATCGTGCCACGGTCCTGCCAAGAATTGGATCGATGTTCACCAAGATTATGGTGGCGAAGGAATCACGCGGTTGACCGAAACCGAAGCTCATCGCAGAGAGCGGATCGCTAACAGCATCCATGCGGGAATGCGGAATCCCGAGAACGTCTACTTAGTCGCTCAAAGTTGCTTGCGTTGTCACACCGCTGCGGACGAGCAATTAGTTAACGTCGGCGGTCACTCCGTCGGCAGTCTCGATTTCGAATTTGTGTCGTGGAGCCAAGGCCTAGTTCGCCACAACTTTGTTCGCACCGATGGCAAATCCAACGAGGTCAGCAGCCCCGAGCGTTTGCGAGTGATGTTTGTCGCTGGGATGATTGCCGAGTTGGAAGCCGGACTACGGGCGACCGCGGTCGCGACCGAGAAGGCAACTTATGGCATCACCGCAGCAAAACGCACCGCTCGTGCCGCTGCAAAACTGAAAAGCGTGGCGGCCAAGGTAAACGCCCCCCTTTTGGACGAAATTCTCGGCGAATTTGCAAGCGTGAAGCTCAAATTGAACAACGCTGATGAATTAATAGGAGCCGCAGACCGGATCTCTCGGCTGGGATTTGCCTTTGCCGAACAAGCCAATCCTGTCGAATTGGCCCCCATGGACGCCTATATTCCCGCTGCAAATCGATGGAAATGAGCGGGATGTCCTAATTTTGCGATAAAGGAGAATTGATTTGTCACAGGTCGGGCTGTCAGCCATAATGTCGGGCTCTTGGTTAGTGACAATCCCCTTAGGCGGTCCCTCCCTGTGCGTTCGCAATTCCTCCTATTATTGGCAGTCCTCTGTCTGTTGAACCTCGTCACCGCTGCCGGCGCGTTTGCGGATGACGTAAAGCCAGCAATGCCCGGAAAACCACCGGAAGCCACAGAAGAAAAGAAGGACAGCAAGCCTGGGGAGTCCATGGATGCGAAGCCCAAGGTTATTCGGCGTGACCAGTTGCCGGAGACTCAGGCAATTCCAGAGGCAGAGGCAGAGGCCTCGGCCGATAGCGGTGGCAAAATGCCAATGGTCATCGCCGCAAATCCCGACGAGCTAAAAGCGACTATCGGCGAAGACGGCCGTGTTGCCTTTCAATTCCGCAACCAACCGTGGGTCGAATTGGTTCAGTGGCTCGCAGAAATTTCAAACCAGCCCTTGGATTGGCTCGAGCTTCCCGGGGACCGTGTCAATCTCTCGTCGCCCGGACGCTACACCGTCGCTGAGACGCGAGATCTTTTCAATCGCTATCTGCTTGCGCGCGGTTACGCGATCCTAGAACTCGACGGCGGATTGACGGTTGCCAAGACAGAAACGATCAATCCAGCGATCGTCCCGCGTGTGACTCCCGAAGAACTTCAAAAGTTGTTGCCCCACGCTTTCGTTCGTGTCTCGTTAGATGTGCAGTGGTTGTCAGCCGAGAAGTTGGCCGAAGAGCTGAAGCCTATGATCAGTTCCAATGGGCGGATCATATCATTATCGACGACTAACCGGATCGAAGTGATGGATGCCGCGATCAATGTGCAACAGGTCGCTCGCCTGATACGTGAAGAGTCGGACAATGCTAGCCGCGAAGCGCTCGCACCTGAGTTCAAACTGCGGTACATGCCTGCCGAAGAAGCGAAGCTGATGCTCGAGCAATTCCTCGGGGTCGAGAAAAAGGCAGAAGCCCCAATGTCGCCTCAGCAGATGCAAATGATGCAGCAAATGCGTCAACAAAGCGGCGGCAAACCCCCGACTCCGGAAAAGAAGGTCGAGATCTCGATTGTCGCCAACACGCGGCAAAACTCTGTGATCATTCGCGCTCCGGATGATCGCATTGCCATCGCTGGCGAATTTATCAAACGGATCGATGTGCCTAGTAGTTCCCTTGCCTCGCTGTCGGATGTTCAAACGCGAGTCGAAGTGTTCCGCTTGGCGTCGATTGATCCGGAAAAATTGGTCGAAATTATCGGTGATATGAATGTGTTGGAGCCTTCGACCCGGATTCGTGTCGATAAAGAAAACGGTGCATTGATTGTTTCGGGATCTGCGGCGGATCGCTTTATTATCCAATCGCTCATTGAGCGGCTCGATGGAAGCGGACGAAACTTTCACGTACTGCAACTGCGACGGCTCGATGCGGGCGAAGTCGCCGAGTCGATTACGTTCCTAATGGGGAAGAAAAAGGAAGACGATTCGAGTCGTTCGCGGAGCCGCTATTCGTATTACGGTTACGGCTTTGGCCAACCCGAAGAAGACAAGAAAAATAAGGACGAGTTCCGTGTCGCGGCCAACAACCGTTATCGGCAAGTCTTGCTGTGGGCCAACGAACTGGAAATGGAAGAGGTGGAGTCGCTGCTGATTAAGCTCGGTGAATTGCCACCACCCGGAGGCAGCGACCGCATGCTCCGTGTGATCGATGCGTCGGCGAGTCCCGAAACACTCGAATACCTTCGTCGACTGCAAAAACAATGGAGTCAACTTTCGCCAAATCCGCTTGAGTTGCCATCTGACGACCAATTTAAAAGCTCTGAAGAGCAAGAGTCGGACGAATCAAGCGACGACGATTCGAGCGACGAAGAAGCAGAGCCGGCGAAGCAAGAGCCCGTTGCCGACGCCGATGGCGATAATCTGGCTGCCGCACACAACCCGTTTGCGACAGGGTCAGAGACGTTGGTCCAGTCGCCCACACGTCCTGAATCCAATCCGCCCGTTGTGCGGTCGCGAGAAGATTTTGACCGCATGTTCCAGGACACTGCTGCAGAGAAAAAGGTGGAGCGCAGCGGAAAGCCAGCTCAAC